>JANPLJ010000967.1:0-3922 GCA_031426475.1 Pirellulaceae bacterium
CAAAGGTCGCAAGCGAAATTACTGAAGTCGCGAACTTAATGAGGGCAGCGAAGCGATAGATGGGCCAATAGAAGAGAAGACTGTCAATTAAGTGCGTAAAGCCACACAGCAAAATAAAGGAGCCAAAGAGAAAGAAGACTACGGGAAACGGAACATCACGTTTTTTCTTGGCAAAGGCAACGATCAAAATGCTGAGGCCCACATACGCTAGCCAAATGGCTTGGTCGCTGAGAATGTGCATCCACCCCCACCACGGTTCGGTTGACCAACCGGTTCCGCAATTCCAACGGGCAGGAAAGCCTTCCGAACTGAATATTGAGAGTAAGGAGTCCAAAGTCATTAGAGAATCAGCAAAACGGGGAACGCGCATGAATCGCAGAGAAACGTGTTATTCAGATTTCCCCAGCGAAACGGTCTTGGCAAACTGAATTCCGAACGTCGAGACTCGATCTCGAACTTTGCCCCGCGTAATACCAAGAATGTCCGCAGCTTTGGACTGATTCCCGTTGGTTAGATGAAGGACCTCGGCAAAAAGCTGCTTCTCCATCCGTTCGAGAGCCTCCGCGTAAAGGGTGTTTGTCCCCTCCTCGATGCGTCTGCAAATGAATTTCGAAAGCCCAGGATCACTGGATTCGTTGGTTGCCCCCAAAGCGCATTGGTCGAGGACGGGAGCCGTCGTTTGATATTCATCATCTTCGTTAGTGGAAACGGGTTTGGCATGCATGCCTGCCATGGAATACGATGAATCATCAATCTTTTTATTGGCTTCGGGCGTCTTGGTTCCTTCGGAGCGAACTGGTTCGTCCATATGCGTAGGGTGACAAACAAACGGCGGCAAGTTATCACGTCCGATGACTGTACCAACGGTTGTCAAAACCGACTGACGCACTACCGATTGCAGTTGGCGTATATTCCCAGGCCACTCGTACTGTTTGAGGATCGCCAATGCATCAGGCGAGATTCCTGATAGATCAGGGCGAGACATGTCGAACTTTGCACGCCGAAAAAAATACTCCAAGAGGAGCGGGATATCCTCGACACGATTGCGGAGAGGCGGCAGGTGGATGGTGTATCCATTCAAACGATAAAGCAAGTCCTCGCGAAAACTACCTTCGACTACCATCTGCTCGAGTGGCCGGTTGGTAGCTGCTATTACTCGGACGTTGGTCAAGAGTTGTTCGTTGCCTCCGACGCGTTCAAATCTTTGCTCTTGTAGTAAACGTAATACCTTTCCCTGAGTAACCGTCGACATATCACCGATTTCGTCGAGAAATATCGTTCCGCCGTCGCATTGTTCAAAACGACCGATCCGTCGCTTTTCGGCACCGGTAAATGCACCTTTTTCGTGACCAAACAACTCACTCTCGAGGAGTTGATCTGGGATGGCGGCACAGTTTACTGCAACGAAAAGCTTGTCGCGACGGTCGCTATTCTGAAAAAGAGCTCGCGCGACCAATTCTTTACCGCAGCCACTTTCGCCTCGAACTAAGACCGTTACGTTCTGGGCAGCAACTCGCCCGATCGCTTTATAAACTTCGATCATCGCCGTGGAATTGCCGATAAATCGCTCGCCTTCTGCTACCCCTTCTCCAAAGCTAAAAGCGACGGGCTCATCCATCAGCTTTCGCGCACGGGCAGCACTTATCGTCAATTGTCGTATTTGCCCAACGTTCAACGGTTTGGACAGATAATCGTAGGCACCGACGCTCATTGCTTGGATGGCGGTCTCGCTCGAAGTGTCCGCAGTAATAAAAATGATGGGGACACGGCTGTCGATCGCCTTGATTTTCCGGAAAAGCTCCAGGCCATTATGCTCAGGTAGGAAGACATCGAGCAAAATAACGTGGGGCGACTCGCGTTCCACTAAGCGAAGCCCTATATCGCCATCGGCCGCCTCGAGTACCGTCATGCCTTCGTGTCCGGAAAGCCCAGCGACAACGATATGGCGTATCATTCGATCGTCGTCGATTACCAGAACTTTAGTCAAAATCGTGCTCCATACAAACAGAACCATTTACCCAAAAACATCCACAGACGTCCGCCTTGGGGGTTAACTGGTACGCAAGTTGCGTACCAGTAGGAGTTTGTGTCACGGAAATCTGGACAAGTTATCATCTTACACTTCCTTAGGTATTCTCATAATGGCGATGGATATTGAACTTGCCCTTCGAGCCATGGACGACGATCGGCAACTGCTGGAGCAATTGGCGGTCATATTCTCGGAGGACGCGCCCCGCATTGCATCGGAGTTCGAGCATTCCGTTAACCTTAAGAACTCGAAATCGGCTCGAATGGCGATTCATAGCCTCAAAGGGCTTGTCGCTTCGTTCTTTGATCAAGAGGTTGTCGACGAGTTTGCGTCTTTGGAGCGTTTGTGTGCGGAGGAAAACTGGATGGCACTGAACGACGCCCCAGAGGAGGTTTTCGCGCGGGTTAGGGCCATTATCGTTGATATGCTCAACGTGGGGCTTCTCGTGAAATCATCGAAATAGCCAACTTTTATGAAATTGACGTCTGACACGCCGTTCTGGTTTGCAAGGAACGGCCTTGGGGCAACTTACCCTTTCTTGGAAAACGACTTGCGTTGCGATATCGCGGTCGTCGGGGCCGGAATTACCGCATCGATCATCGCATACGAGCTCGCGAAACTGGGGCAGTCTATCGTGATGCTCGATAGCCGCGACGTATGTTGTGGCAGCACTTCCGCGTCCACTGCACTCCTTCAGTACGAAATCGACGTTCCGCTCGTCGATATGGCGAAACTCATTGGAAAAACCAATGCCGAACGCGCGTACCAGTTGTCGCACGAGTCCATTGAGACGCTTGAGAGAATCGTGTCGGAAAGCCAGGTCGACTGCGATTTCCTGCGAACGACGAGTATCTATCATGCGTCCGGTCGAAAACAAGCAAAAGAATTAGCTTTGGAAGCCCGGGCGCGAAAAGCGATAGGGCTGGATGTTTCCTATCACGACAAAGAGGAAGTCAAAAGCCGATTTTCTTTACCAGGCGAAGCGGCACTCAGCAGTCAGCAAGCGGCATCGTGCGATCCGGTAAGGTTGGCACATGGTCTTTTAGCTCGCTGCCACCAAATGGGTGTTCAGATTTACGACCGCACGTCGGTCGATAAGTGTGTCCCCAATGACGAAACGGTTACCATTACGACGAGCCGCGGGCCCCAAGTTGTTGTGAGCTATGTCGTGTTTGCGAATGGCTTCGAGAGTCAAAGCTGGCTTAAAGAACGTGTCGTCGATATGGATAACACTTACGCATTTGTATCTCAGCCGCTTACGGAACTGGGTGCATGGGATCGCAAATGGATGTTATGGGAAGCTAGCCAACCCTACCTCTATTTGCGGCTAACGCACGATCAAAGACTTTTGGCTGGAGGCGAAGATGATGCCTTCCATAATCCTGCTTCACGCGATCGTAGACTGGCAACCAAGGTGAAGCGTATCGCGGCGAAAGTTAGAAAGCTCATTCCCAGCTTAGACTTTGAAGTAGAGCATTCCTGGGCTGGTTCCTTCGGAAAAACTCGAGATGGCCTCGCATATATTGGCGTTTCACCTGAGTACCCGCGTTGCATATTTGGCTTGGGTTTCGGCGGAAACGGAATCACGTTCAGCGCCATCGCTTCGCAACTTATTCCCACTATTATTCAGGGAAAACCCTCTTCTGACCTCGCTCTCTTCCGTTTTGGCCGAAAATAGTCCACTTCTCGCCGATCGCCGGTGTCAGATTGAACTTTAGCGAGCAAATAGCTAAGTAAGCTTCGACCGTGAAAGTTCAGTATGGTCTCGGACGTAGCTACCGTCGCCAGACGGTGGAAGCAGTGCCTGAGGCTGGCCTGATGAAAATGCTGAAAACTAGGCAAGATTGGTGTTTTACGGAGAAGCGAACTGACACGAATATTTCCTCCCTTCTC
>JANPLJ010000968.1:0-4890 GCA_031426475.1 Pirellulaceae bacterium
ACGCTGCAGAGGTATTTCCGCCCGAGTTATCCATAACGAATGAGCCACCGCGCGTCGCAATCGATGTCACACCTGCTACGCCACTCGTGCTATCTCCCGTACCCGTCAATCTTAGCGTCGCTCCGCTGTTGATTCCGTAACTGCCCGTCAGCCCGCTCAAGTTTCCGTTAAAAGTCTGAGTCGTCCCGTTGCTACCGCGAACGTTCAGGCCACCGGTCGTAGTTACGGCACCGGAAAATGTTGCGTCGCCGAGAGACTGCACGTTTAGGGCCCCACCAGCTGCTGGCGTTATTGACCCCGTTCCACTAAGAGCACCGACGCGGAGATCAATCGTAGTTCCGACAGTTGTAAGACTGGTACCGCCTGCCAAATTAATTGCATTCGAACGGAGAACCTGGCTGGCCCCGTTATTCGTAGCCGAACCCGCTTGCAGAGTCCCACCGTTTACGCTGATAGAACCAAATAATCTGTTTGCCCCGGCGGTTCCATCGAGAATCAGTGTGCCCGAATTGGTCTTCGTAAAGCCATTCGTTCCAGCGAGACCGGACGTGATCGCGAGCGAGCTGCCTGAGGCAACATCGATTGCAGACTTAGTCGCACCGTTGAGCGTCAGCGTTTGAGCTGCTCCAGAAATAACGTATGCGGTACCTGTCGACGGCGCGACGTTGATGTCGTTGACCGAAATGCCTGTTCCAAACGTTAGTGTTCCAGCGACGCCTTGAAGGTTGGCATCATTGCTAGGACCTATGCTCGTCCACGCTCCGAGCGTCCCTGTATTGCTGCCGGAACGCCAAAGCGAAGTTGCAGTGTCCCACGTTCCGCTGCCACCCGTCGCTGCCGTTGTATTCGCATCGGCGTCCCAAAAAAAATTGTTGGTCTGCGCGAGGGCGAGCGATGATCCACAACTGAACAATCCAGAAATGAAGAGGAGCCGCATCGCAAAACTCTTGCGATAGTTGATTTGACGCCTTCCGTCCTTCTTGGTTTCAAAACTTGCCGAGTCCATTTTTTTCATCTCTGATAGATCCCTGTTGCGATTTTGTCGAATGGTCGAATGATTGCCAAATCTTTTTGGTATTCCATCGATTCATTTCAAACTACCAACGGCAGCATGATATCGATCTACAGATAGCGGTTGCAACGATTGATCGATGAGGATTAGATGAAAGTTTCGTGAAGGCGACATGTTCGGCTTTCGCTAAGGAAATCGCTGTCAGGAATGAAAAATCTCTAACGGCGAGTGAGCTTCCCTTGGATCGCATTGAAGGTGCTGGATGTCTCGTATTCTTTTTCATCGATTCAGTTCGCAACATCAATGGATTAACCACGATGTGCAGCTCGGAAAAGATCGAATGGTAATTCTTGCGATCGTTGTTATCTTTCACTTACCTAACGGAAAACTAAGATTCGTCGATCACTCTTCACTCGACGAACACCAAAGGGAATACGGTCGATAAGCGATGTCGCCCCGCGTCAATAACAAAAATTCGAACATATTTCGTATCTCGTAAGAGTCATAGCATGTTGAGTTGGCTACACCGAATAGGTGACGAATTATACTTCATGTCGCTGGAGTTTTTCCAAGGCATCACCGACTTCTTCGAGTGGCTCTTTCAACTCGATTTTTCGATGAGGCTGATGGACGACTCATTTGGGTTTTTCCATGGTGTTTCGGACGTCTTCGAATGGTTTTTTCAGATAATTGATGGAACGTTGGACCGACCGTTATGGCAGACGATTCTGTTGCTTCCGGTATTGATACCCTATTGGATTGGCAGCACGATCTATGCAATGCTCGCCTTCCCTATCACCCTGGCTTATTTGGAGCCAGACCGATGGCGAAATCTTGGCCTGGGAGTACCATCGCTCATGGCGATGTCGTTGACGTCAATCGTCTTCCTTCATGCATCGACAAATTCCAAGTCAATCGACGATCGATATCGAAACGCGATGATAAGGGCCATGGCTACTGGCGACTTTAATCTTGCCAAGATCCTGGGCGGTCGACTCGTTTCCGACCATCGACGGGTAGATCCAGAAACGCGTTTTTCTTACGCGATCGCTCTTCAAAAGACCGGGGAAATGCAACGCTTCCAAGCCGTTCTCGCGAACTTGGCCCCGAACGATACTCCAGGTTTCGGGCCTGCTCATCGACTGCGGGCCATGAGTTTCGCCGAACAATTAAAGCAAGGATCAAATAAGTCGATTCTCGAGCAGTTGCGCTGGCATCTCGACAACTCTGGGGTTGAGCTCAATGCGGATACTGAAAGACTTTGGACGGCCTATTTCGTAACGGTGGGTCAACTGGAACAGGCGATACCGCATTTGCAGGCAGCGGCCGATATCGATCCACGCAATCTCATTTCGTTGGCAAATCTATACGCACAGACGAAGAACAGTTCCGGAGAGAATCGAGCATTGCGAGCGGCTGAGCACTATTTTGAGCGCCGTTTAATAGGCGATCCACTGTCGCACGACGATCGCATACAACTGGCGATTTCGCAAGCTCGACTTGGAAAGCCTGATTTGGCTGAGAAGACTGTATTGAGAGGTGTTGTGCTGCTAAACGACGCACAGATGAGACGATCGGCCGCCGATTTTTACGTATTGCGATACGATTTTTCTCGGAATGAGACTCCAGCCGACGTAGTAGCGCAGTTCGGCTATCTAGAGAAGGCCCTTAAACATGATTGCAACTATGGGGAGATCTATGAGCGATTGATTCAGCTTTACGAAAGCTCTCGTTCGACCGATGAAGGGTTGAAAGTCCTCGAACTTCTGAAATCGATGCTCGCGGCGGGCAATTCTGTTGCACTGACTCATTTCGCCCTCAGTGGCATTTACCAAGCACTCGGCGATCAAAGCAAAGCGCAATTTCATCTTGATCAGTCATATTCGTTGGATCCCAATTTCCCGCTCGTTACCAACAACCTCGCTTGGATGATGGCCCACTCCGATCCCCCAGATTTAGAGAGTGCGCACGCGTTGGCCGAGAAAGCGCTAGCAGCAAAGCCAAACGATCCACGATTTCGAGACACGATGGCGACTATTCTGATGAAGCAGGGGAAAACACAACAAGCCATTGTTGAATTCGAAGCGATTCTAGCAACGGCCCCTAACAAAACGGACATCCATCGAAAGCTAGTCGAACTTTACGAAAAATTGGATCGGCACGACATCGCGCAGATCCATTCGGAAAAAGTGATCGCAGGACAGAATCTGAAAAAGGGACGGTAGGTCGATCAACTCGCTGCAGTCCCCATACGGATCCAATCGTTTCGAAGTCAGCACGCTGAGCCTTGCAGCGATGGGAACAATCCCCCGTCGCTTGGACCTCGATAGGCAATGAAGGCGATCAGCGAGAAGCGACCGTGAATGAGCTGATCGCGTAGCGACGACGACGGAAAACAATCGCGCCTAGACCAAGTCCCGTCACGAGAATCGACGATGGCTCAGGAATTGCCGTAATCGTAAAACTGCCGTTTGTTCCAACGACATTGGGACTATCTGAAGCCAACGCGCTTAACAAAATATTATATGTCCCGGGAGCAAGACCGTTGGTGTCGAAGTTAAACGTCCCCAATACGCCAGGCGTAACTGTTGGAAGGAGTTGTGGGGCTGTGAAATCAAGCGAAAGATATGCGATCCTAGCATCAATCGGATCCAAAACGCCCGTCGATGATGCGTTGACATTCGAGGCGTCCAAATTAAGAACATAGCTAATTGGATTGGTAAAGTTCCCCAACCCGACCGCGGGCGAGTCTATTGCGATGGTACCAATCAATGCGATGATCGCTGGATCCGTTGGAGCACTCTTTCCAAACAATTGAAACGACTGTGTTCCCGAGTTCTGAAGAAAAGACAATCCCGATGTTGTCGTCAACATCAGGTCAGCACCCGCTTGACCTACGACCAATGCAAGGAATAAAAAGCTACTTATCAATACTTTCATCGACTTAACCTCCAAAGTTGAATGTCTAGAATATACCTTTACAGCCAAGATATTACCGTAAAAAAGCGTCTAAAATTGTTAATTTCTCATGAATAAAGTCGAGGAGCCTCTGCGCGTCGCGGTCGTTCGCTCCCTCAGTCCATAGCTCCTACGGCTCCGAACAAATTCGGTTCCCGGTTATCTTTTCCAAGCTTGGAAAAGAACTCGTCGATCGATTTCGGGGAGCTGCTGGAAGTGTTTTCGAGCACAATTTCGTCAGAAATTAGGCAAGAAGCTACGGCGATGGACGAGCCGGTAACTGCCGTCGCGGCAGAAGCATGTGCAACCGGAGCCGACTGAACGATCTGTGAACCAATGTTGAGAAGCTGGCTCGATTCGTCTGAATCTTCTTCGTTGCCAATTCCTGGAACGCTATCGCCAACGAACATCGCTGGCGCGCTCGCAATTACCTTGACGAAGCCCGACGCTTGTTGGTTGGTTCGAACAACCGAAGTGTCTAATGAGTTCACGTTGCCGGACTTGTTGAAGTCGTAGATGTTGGTCACCAAAACCGAATTCGGAACCGACGATTGATTTGTTCGAGCACCGCTGGTATCGATCGAGTTGACCGTATATCTACCGCCGGTGACCGACCCTTGAGTGTCCCCGACAACATTGCCAAAGTAGAAAACATCGTTCGCGGTGAGCCCCGTGTTCGCGTTCGCAAGAACCGTCACCTTAACCCAAGTGTTCCGCAACGAATTGTTGTTGAACGTAATCTTGGCTCGAGTGCTTCCAATGACTCCACCACCGACGTACTGCGTTACCACAGGAACGATCGTGGTCGATAGCTCCGTGGCTGTAAATGGAACAAACCCAGCTTGGGATAGTGTTTCCCCCTTGGCGAATGTGAAATCGGCCGCAGTGATTGTTCCCGTTGGATTGGCAATATCGACGAT
>JANPLJ010000969.1:0-4267 GCA_031426475.1 Pirellulaceae bacterium
GTTCGATCTTCCATAATGCAACCGTCTTGCGAGACGAACGGAAAACGCCGATGATTTCGACGATAACGTATAACCACGGCCCTTATTGTACATCATGTTGACACCAGGAGATATGAAGACCGTTGCGAGTCAACGAGAAACGAGATCAGTGTGACTCGAAAGATTCTCTTCGTTAGCCCAGTTGGATTCATCGGCGGGGCAGAACGGATCTTGCTGGAGTGTGTACGCCAAGTTCGGTCTTTGCGACCGGATTGGTCCGTTACGGTGTTGATGTTTGCCGAAGGACCGCTTCGCGATGCGGTGATGGCGTTGGGAGCCGCGGTCGAAGTTGTGCCATTACCAAGCGATTTGGCGGCAACTGGTGATTCGCGATTTGTTCGTGCCGATGCTCGGCCAGAGTCACTCTCGAAAAAAACGGTTGAGCTCAAGAAGCGTACTGCGTGGCATCGCCGATTCTTTGCGACGAAAATCTCGGCGGTTGGTTTTTTTTGGAAGTTACAGCAAACGATTCGTCGCGTTCAACCAGATCTTATTCATTCGAACGCGTTGAAAGGCAATCTATGCTTATGCGCAGTACCTATACGAGGATGTCCGGTACTTTGGCATATTCACGATTTCTATTCGCATCGGCCTAAAGTTCAACGACTTGTACGACTTGCTAGCCGACGAGCGACTGCTTGCTTGGCGATTTCGAAAGCGATTGCGAGTGACATTCAGTCCGTTGCCCCAAGACTCGCCGTTCATCTGCTTGAAAACGGTGTCGACACGGATCATTTCCAACCTGGGGAGGGTGACCAGCTCGCTCTCGATCGCGCTGCGGGTTTTTCTGAGCCATCATCGGCAGTCCGAGTGGGATTGGTAGCAACCTATGCGAACTGGAAAGGACATGAAGTTTTCCTTCAAGCGATCGCACGACTACCGAATGTTCGCGCTTTGATCGTCGGAGGTCCAATCTACACGACGGCTGGTTCACAATGGAGTGAAGTCGAATTGCAAGCTAGGGCTCGCGAACTCGGAATTGCCGATCGCGTGGGGTTTATTCCATTCCAATCCGATCCCCGGTGGATCTATCGAAGTCTTGATATCGTTGTCCATGCCAGCACACGGCCAGAACCATTCGGCTTGACGATTGCCGAGGCGATGGCTTGCGGTCGCCCGGTAGTCGTTTCCGCATCGGGCGGTGCCAACGATTTGTTCACCGACCAGTGCGATGCGATCGGGCATGAATCTGGAAATGTTGAATCGCTTGCTAAGGCGATCGAACAACTTGCAAAGGACGCCGACTTTCGACAGGCGATTGGCAGTCGGGCACGCCAGACGGCCGTCGAGCGATTCTCTACGAATCGTTTTGGTAAACGCCTAGTCGATATCTACGAAAGCACCTTGGCGGGGCAGCGTTAGTCGCCTTTCGCTCTGCGAAAGGGGCGTGAAAACAATAGTAGTCCCACGGCTCCGCCCGCGGGAGATTTAATGTCAGCGGACGGAGCCGCTGACCCACGATTCGCAACTCTTTCTCTACCCTCGCGATTCTCGCGTTTGACTGCCTTTCTCTCTAGGCAATTGCTCGATATCATTCGAGGCTTCGTTTTCCGTCAATTTTGCAAAATGAGTATCGGTATGGAATTACCTAAGGGTTTTCGTTTCGCGGGTGTTGCTAGCGGTATCAAGAGTCGCCAGGGAGCCAAGGACGTGACGATGATCGTGGCTGATGACGAATGTACTGCTGCGGGGATCTACACGACCAATCAAGTGGTGGCGGCACCGGTTGTGCTATCGCGATCGAGGACGCCTAGCCAACAATTTCGTGGAATCATCGTGAACAGCGGCAACGCTAACGCATGTACTGGAACGCGAGGAATGAACGATGCTCGCGAGATGTCGCGGCTCGCAGCTGCCGCGCTCGCGGAGGCCGCCCCAGGTGCACCGGTCGCTCATGAGGATCAGTGGATCGTGATGAGTACCGGGATCATTGGACGATTTCTTCCCATGGACAAGATCGCCCATGGTATTCGCCAAGCGGCCGCCGAACTTGCCAGCGGCGAACAAGCATATTTAAACGCCGCCGATGGGATCATGACTACCGATATTGCTCGCAAGATCGCAGATCGTGAAGTGAAGATGCCATCCGGTCAAGTCGTCCGGATCGTCGGTATGGCCAAAGGAGCAGGAATGATTGGACCCAAGATGGCGACGATGCTCGGCTGTTTGATTACCGATGCAACGTTGTCCGCGACACAAGCTCAGCGATTGTTACAACAAGCAGCCGATCGTTCGTTCAACTGCATCAGCGTCGAGGGCCATACCAGTACGAATGATTCATTGGTGCTGCTGGCAACGAAGCCAACCGATCATTCCCCGGCGCTGGATAGCGAAGCGGAAGCGATATTTCTAACGGCGTTGACCGAACTATGCATTGAACTGGCCAAGAAGATCCCGGATGACGGTGAAGGTGCGACGCATTTGATTGAGATTACGATTCAAGGCGCAGCCAACGATTCGGATGCCGACCGAATTGCACGATCGGTTGCCTTAAGCAATCTGGTCAAAACCGCGATCACTGGCGGTGACCCGAATTGGGGCAGAATTGTCTCGGCGGTCGGTTATGCGGGGGTTCCGATCAAACCCGAGGTCCTATCGCTCCATTTAAACGGAATTCATCTTTTCGATTGTGGAGAACCGCTTCCTTTTGACGCCAAGCAAGTCAGCGAATCGATCAAAGGCCGCAAACTGACCGAAATTGCGCTGTTGGTCGGTTACGGTAGTGGAACTGCCAAACATTGGACGACCGACCTCAACGCCGAGTACGTCCGCTTCAATTCCGAGTATTCGACATAGAACATTTACGAATAGTCGCTTGCCCGGGCCGTTTGGACTGCCAATTTTTCTGTGCTTCGGCATAATGTCGGCTGTTTGGCATCGATCGAGAAATAAGGAATCACTTCGTGGCGGATGCTGCCAGTATCCGCGCTGACAACAGCGGCGTCGGCAACAGCACTTATTTTTTGACCATGGCTTATTTCCCCATGAATTCGGCTGGAATGGACTGCCAGCGAATGGAGCTGCATTTACAAAAATGCCTTGCCAGAAGGCAAGCGGTGATCGGATCGATTGATTGATGAGTACGACCTATAAAGACAGTGGTGTTGATCTCGAGCTGTACGAACAAGCGATGCAGCGGTTGCCGAGGCTCATGCATCGAACGTTTAGCCCGCGAGTCGTCAAAAACGACGGCGGTTTTGCGGGCCTTTATGCCCTCGATTTCGCGAATTCGCTATTTTCCCGCAACTACAAAGAACCGATCTTAGTTTCGGGCACCGATGGCGTCGGAACCAAATTGAAAGTTGCATTGAAAGCTGGTCGCCATGACACGGTCGGAATCGATCTCGTCGCCATGTGCGTCAATGATTGCCTGTGTACCGGGGCCGAACCACTTTTCTTCCTAGACTACGTCGCCATGTCACGCGACAACCCGCCGCTGCTGGAAACGATTGTTCGAGGTGTTTCCGAAGGCTGCGTCCAGGCGGATTGCAGTCTTCTGGGTGGCGAGACGGCGATTATGCCAGATCTCTATCAAGGCGACGATTACGACTTGGCTGGCTTTTGTGTTGGAGTCGTCGAGAAGCGAGGCTTGGTGACCGGTAAGAGCATTCGTCCAGGCGATGTTTGCATCGGAATCGAATCGTCCGGAATTCACAGCAATGGTTTTAGCTTGGTTCGCAAAGTTGTTTTTGATAAAGCGGGATTGGGTATCGACGAGAACGTACCAGAATTGGGAGCGACCGTTGGCGACGCGTTGCTGACCCCGACGTTGATCTACACGCGCGTCGTGCGACGTCTGATGAGTCACTATCGAGTAAAGAATATCCTGCATGGTATCGCCCACATTACCGGTGGCGGCTTGCTTGAAAACACGCAACGTATTTTGCCGAGCGATGTCGATCTAGTCTTTCAGCGTGGCAGCTGGGATATCCCTGCCGTTTTCCCTTGGCTCGCCAAGCTTGGATCGATCCCCCAAAACGAAATGGACCACGTATTCAATATGGGGCTAGGGATGGTCTTGATTGTAAGCCCTTATTACGCCGACAGCATCCAAAGCATGATTCGCGAAGAAGGCTATCGATGTTGGGTTGTCGGACAAGCGGTGGAAGGAAGCTGCCAAAGCCGCTGGGCGGAGTGAGTTTTCAGTTTTCAGTTTTCGGTCGTATTCGAATTCGTCAGAATTTGGATGTAGCTCGAAAGACCATGTCGATTATATAACGATATTGAT
>JANPLJ010000970.1:0-2040 GCA_031426475.1 Pirellulaceae bacterium
GCTCTGCAAAAGCTTCCTTTCGCAGAGCGAAAGGCGACAATCTGGTAGCCGAATTCGTTAGAATTCGGACTCAGCTCGAAAGGCGATGTCTACTGCGCTTCCTCCGAAGTCTTACGACATTGGCTACGAATTGAAACCTAAAATCTAGGTTGGCGGATGCACTAGGCTTTGCTACTTCTAACGATGGTTTTAACGAAAAATCCCATAATGCCCGAAATGTTGGAGGTGCATTCAGATTTTGTTCCTTCCGTTTTTGCTGAAATCCCCTATTCTATGGCACATGCAAACGCTTCCAATTGTTGAACTTTCCGGTCCCGCTAACCAGCGGACCCTCGATGAATCGTCGCTCGAACCCGTCAAAGGTCGATATTCGTTTATTAGCCTCGGATGCCCCAAAAACCTGGTCGACAGCGAGCAAATGCTCGGTCTTTTGCAATCCGATGGCTATCGTCTGGTCAGCAAACCCGAAGATAGCGACTTTGTCGTAATCAATACTTGCGGTTTTATCGACAACGCTCGCAAAGAATCGTTCGGTGCGATCGACCAGATGCTCGAATTAAAGCGACAAGGCAAGATTCGCGGAGTGTTGGTTTCGGGCTGTCTAGCAGAACGACAGCGTGAGCAACTCCTGGAGGCTCGCCCGGAAATCGATGGCCTCATTGGGGTATTTGGCCGTGATGATATCACGACGATGGCAGATCGGCTTATCGGAAGCCTGACAAGCACTTTGCAAGAACAGCGTTCGATCTTTCGCCCAGCACCTATCCGAGCGTTGGCTGACGAAAATCGGCTCCAGGTCACACCACCACATTTTGCTTATCTCAAAATCTCCGAAGGCTGCGATCGACTTTGCACGTTCTGTGCCATCCCCAAGATGCGAGGCAAGCACGCCAGCAAGCCGATGGATTCGGTGCTTCGCGAAGCTCAAAAACTGGCCGATCGAGGCGTCCGCGAACTGATCATCGTCGCTCAGGATACGACCTACTACGGTATCGATATCGATGGCAAGCCGCGTCTAGCAGAGTTGCTGACCGAGCTCGACAAGATCGAGGGCTTCGATTGGATTCGGCTGATGTATTTCTACCCAATGTACATCGACGATCAACTGATTGAGACGATTGCGTCGGCGAAGCGAATTATCCCGTACATTGATATGCCTCTTCAACATGTGAACGATACGATGCTCAAGCGAATGTCGCGTCGCGTCAATCGAGCACAAACCGAAGAGCTAGTTACAAAGCTGCGCGATGGGATCCCGAATCTAGTCATGCGAACGACGTTGATCGCAGGTTTTCCCGGTGAAACCGACGAACAGTTCGATGAGCTCGAAGATTTTGTCGGGCGTTCTCGATTCGAACGCGTTGGCGTCTTCACCTATTCGATTGAACCCGATACGCCGGCTGCGAAATTAACCGATCACTTGCCTGAACGAATCAAAAAAGAACGTCGAAAGCGATTGATGGCGGTTCAACAGCAGAACGCCTTTGACTGGTGCAAGTCGCAGATTGGAAAAACGCTCGATATCTTGATCGACCGCCCGTTCGAAGAAGACAAGAACGTTTGGATCGGTCGATCCTACGCTGATGCTCCGGACGTCGATTCGGTCGTCTACGTCACGGGGGAAGATTCCAAACCGTTGGCCGCTGGCCAAATGGTCCAAGCCGAAATCGTGACGTTCCAAGAATACGACCTCGTCGCCGCAGTCGTCGAGTAGTTCGATTCACGTCATGTCGCGACATCGAGGGCTTGCCCTGGACGTCGCAACGGTTTAGCGTTCTAGTGCCTCATCCAACTTAGATTTTTGGGTTGGTAGCCGAATTCGTCAGAATTTGGACGCAGCTCGAAGGGCGATGTCTACTGCGCTTCCTCCGAAGTCTTACGACATCGGCTACGAATGGAAACCCAAAATCTATGGTTTCGGACGTAGCCACCGTCGCCAAGACGGTGGAAGAAGCGCCTTAGACTATCGATTTTGCGAAAATTTAGGAGCTTCGAGCGTCCACGCTCTTGGCGAGCGTGGCTACGAGAGCTGGCGATCAG
>JANPLJ010000971.1:0-1807 GCA_031426475.1 Pirellulaceae bacterium
GCGTCCCATGAGCGATTCACCGGCGGCTTGTGCGGTTAGCAGTCGTCCACCAACAAACGTTGGATGACAGCGACTAAGCGTTACTTGGCCATTCACTTTGTACAGCTGCATAACGATGCCTAGGATATGGTGACATGTTTATAAAAAGTCCGAATAACATTGCTGGCTGCCGGAGCGTTCCAGTACTTCGTCGAAAGGATGACGAGATTAGTCGGGACTTCGGCAAGTATTTCCGCAAGTTGCGACCATTGACTGATGACGACGGGGCGAAGCCTTTCATCGCGTCCGGCTTGCCAAGCGATCGCGTGCGCGGAAGATCCAATGATCACGGCCGCCCGATGCCCATTTCGAAGTCCGACCGCTGCTTCGCCGAGCGCTGATGCGTCGTCTTGTGATGGCGGGAGCGTTTTGGCTTGTCGAGGACAGATTGATTTCATGATCGCCGGGAGGAAACTTGCGCTGCCCGTGATGATGAGAGGTTGAATGGGCGGGATGCTGGAAGTTGGGCTTTGTGAAACGACACTCTGCGAAGAAACCGATGACGTTACTCGAACGATCATGACTTTCGAGTTTCGCAATAAATCCTGGGCCGCAGGTGTTACGACCGCGTGGACTGCCACATGAACTTCGCGAATTCCAGCCAAGTCCTTCGGAAGCGATGCAAGCGTGACCAGTCTTTCACGAAGTCGCAGAATCGAAGTCGAATCGATGGCGACACTCGACGATACGGTCGCAGCATACGAACCACCAGCGAGCATCCCAGTCAGGACACGCCGAACGATCGACTCAATTTCTGCGCTCGTTGTCATTCTTAAGTGTCTACGATTCCCAGTACGGCCCAACGAATGGGCGAGTTTTCTACACCGAACATGTCTCGGACCGCCGAACCATCGCTGGTCAGCATGACCGTTTCACCTGCGCCCGCTCCCATGCAATCGACAGCGACCAGCGGCGGCCCGTCGGGTCGCTTTCCATCGGCCATCATCGGTTGGACGATAAGAAGTTTCAATCGATCGAGCGTCGGATGTTTCACGGTCGATGTACCGTGCCCGACGACAATAGCGGACTGCATCGAATCAGCTTCCTATCGTGTTGGGGCTACCGAGCACATAAAGGTCTTCGATCAACGAACAACGGCGTTCGCGAGTAAAGGTCATGGGTGTTGTTACCCCTTCGCCGGTTGGACCCGCGATGGAGAATGAGATGTATCCTTCACCGCCCAGACCAAGGGCAGCCATGCATGGTCCGTTTTTCACAAACAGCGTGGTATCCATAGCGCGAGCCATCTTGGTCATATTTCGGACGTTGCGTGAATGGATAATGCTGGTGTGACGGAAGCCATGCTCGTACTTTTGTGCGAGAGCGATTCCATGGTCGATATCGCGGCAACGAACGAAGGGCACGAAAGGCATCATCTGTTCGACTTCGACGAATGGGTGCGTCTCGTCGGTTTCGCCGAAGACGAGCAACGTCTTCTTGTCGATCGATTTGCCTGCAGCCGCGGCGAGCTTCCACGCATCTTGTCCAAGGAGTTCTTTGGTCGGCGCGTAGTGCTTGTCGGCCCCTTCGCCGACCAAATGCATTGCGGCACCGGTGAGCCGCTCGATTTCGGATTTGTTCAAGCGAACCGCCCCGGCTTTTTCCATCGCCGACATCATCGCATCGAATACGCCATCGACGACGAATACTTCTTTCTCTGAGATGCAAAGGAGATTGTTATCGAAGGAAGCCCCGTCGATGATGCAGCGGGCAGCTCGATCGAGATCGGCTGTTTCGTCGACAACCACCGGTGGATTGCCTGGCCCTG
>JANPLJ010000972.1:0-2263 GCA_031426475.1 Pirellulaceae bacterium
GAAGTCGTAAGACTTCGGATGGAGCGAAGTAGTCATCGCCCTTTGAGCTGTGTCCAAATTCTGACGAATACGGCTACCCCTAAAATCTAAGTTGGATGCGGCACTAGTTTGTAGATCGATTGATTAGTTCATCGAGAAAAAGCTGGTGACGAGGCTTCGCCGATTTGTTGGCAGCTTCGACACACTTGGACTCGCAAGAAATCGTCGAGTGCCGACGTGATTGCCGGAATTAGTTTCCCTTGTAGCTCTGCCGAATCTTTTGAATTCGCTCGATAATCGTCGATAAAAAGAGGTATGATCATCGTGTTATCAGCGTTGACATGGGTCTGTACCCGAGGGTTCGGACCCGCTAAGGGAGTTGCTTGCAAATCCGAAAGAGCCTTTGCTAGATGGGGATCCGCTTCGCAAAGCTTCGTTTCCGTTCTCTCGATATCATCGGGCTGAATATGAACGAGATCGGCATCCAGTTGTGACATGATCTCCGTAAAAGCGGGAGTAACGATCTCTTCCGTTGCTGGATGATCGTCCCAAAAAAGAACATGGCGTGGATCGTTGCGAAAGCCTGGAGTCAGTAAGTCCGCATCCGATGGCGCATTCTGAAGTGCACTCAACTGTGCGCTGCGGATCTGAAGCCAGACAACGACTGGCAAGAGCGCTACAACAAAACAGATCCCAATGAGCGAGAATCGAGAAAGTCGCTTTCTTTCTCCCGGACCATTTGGAATAGCTGACGCCATGCTTCCCTCCCCTGGATCTTTTGATCTTCGATCTAGACGTTGACTTACCCGACTATGATACCAGCCGTGGTACGTATCGAACACGTAGGGAAGGATCCTACCCCCCTATCGGATCTTTAATTCGATTGCAACCCGACTGTATTCACCGACAAGACGCGGTATTGATATTGTTTGCCGGATCCTGCTTTTAGATCGGTATATTGCGTTGCAGCGAGCGGTTGCGTTGGCGTATCACTGTACTGAAGGCCTTGGAAGATCGGACGTCCGTATGGGTTCTTGCCTTCTTCGGGGACTCTCGCGAGGTATTCCCCATCGCGCTGGATGATGAAATGCGAGATCCCGCTTTCGAGATCGGCTTCTGCTCGCCAAGTTAGCTCGTTGCCAACAACCATGAGGTCGGTGGGCGCGGGGGGCGGCGTCGTGTCCGAAACGACTGTGTCCTTGACAAATTGAGCCCACGCTGTCGCTACGCTTTCATTGATAAACCAAACGGACCCTGCTTTCGACGCAGTATATTTTTCTGCCGCTACCGGTGAGACAAAGTTTGGTTCGTTCAGATAAAGAGGCGCGAGCCAAACGTTTTCCGTAGGTGTTGGTTTGAGTGGAGCGCCGGGAGTATCGGGAAGCCGAGCGACCAAACACGCATCGAACCACGGGATGGACAAATAACGTTGATTGCCGCATTCGTGGGCCGTCAACGGATCGACGGCTACGCTGATGAATCCACCTCGGGAACGCACTGTGCTGAAGAATATTTCGTTCGAAGGCCATACACCTGCAAAACGACCTTCCTTGACGGTCACGCCTTCTTTCGTGCCCATGTTGCACATTACCGGCACCTCAATCGCCGCATCGGGCAGGGAGTGCGTCTTGATCGTCGGCCGATCTGGATTCGGCTTGAGCAACGGCACACCCGAACGCAACCATGCTGCCGCAACACGTTCAGGATGCAGCAGCAACATTCCGCCAGCCCAATGACCGCCGCCGCTATGTCCCCAAAGCGCCCATGGCACTTTCGAAAGCTCTGGATGGCCAGCTTTGGCACCGAGATCGACGAGGCCTTTTTGAAACGCAGCATCAGATCCGTTTCGTGGATCACACCACATCTGACAATCGGCATTCTCCGGTTGTTCGTAGGAGGCAGCCAGTAACGCACAATCATGTTTTTTCGCCAACGCTTGCCAATGAAGATCAAACGCGCCGGTAAGTCCAGACTTACATGAACCTTCGCCACAGCCATGTTGATGCACTATGATCCCCCGTACTGCCTTTGCTTCGGGCGGAATCCAGATCGTATAATTCACACCAAATATCAGCTCGCCCGGCGTGGTAGAGGGTTCGTATCGGACGCGATAATAAGGTGGCTCTGCCGCTGGGAAAACATCGTACGGTTTTTGTTGGGCTTCAAGAGGATTGGATATTAGCAACGCTAATAGGCAAGCAAGAATTCGCATAATGACGCCAATCGAGTAATGGGCTGGTTGGAGGTCGGAGTGAAGGGAAAACGAGGAGTCATTATAGACGGC
>JANPLJ010000973.1:0-2954 GCA_031426475.1 Pirellulaceae bacterium
GTACGAGTACCGCCTGCGGCTGAGTACGAGTACGGAAATGCTTTCAATTCGCGTATTTTGGCGATCGAAGCACCGGCGATCAGCGAGAAGTGTCAAAATTAGCTTCGGCCGAGCTCGGAACCAATGTAAACATTTTCACCCGTTAGAATACCTGAAGAGCCCAATTTTTTACCCACACCTATTTTTGCCCCAACCCTTCATGCGAAGAACACTGTCCCCCTACCGGCAAGGAAACCTAATGACACATCCAATTCAACCGCTGACTTTGTTTGCTTTGAGATCGTTCGTCGTCGCAGCCTGCACGACGATAGTGATCGCGACCTGTTCTGCGCAGGAGATCGTCGACACGTGGCGATATTCGCTCAACAAGCCCGCCGAGGGCTGGCGAGAAGCACAGTTTGATGACACAGGTTGGACGGAAGGGGCTGGTGGCTTTGGGATGAGCGATACGCCGGGGGCGCGTGTCGGAACGATTTGGGGGACCAACAGCATCTGGCTTCGAAAGTCTTTCAAATTGGAGACCATCCCTTCCAATCCTGTATTGTGGATGCACTACGACGAAGATGCCGAAGTGTTTATCAATGGCACGAGCGTAGCAACCGTCAAAGGTTTTACAACCCAGTATGGACCGGTTCCGATCGCCGCCGATAAACGCTCTGCTTTGAAAGCCGGCACCAATGTGATGGCCGTACATTGCGGTCAAAAAGGGGGCGGTCAATTCATCGATGTACATTTGGTCGACGGAGACAAAGTGCCGACTCTTCCAGAGCCAAAGCGGTCGATGAAGCCGTTTCAATCGGAGCTGATTACCGAGTGGGGGGCGGGCGTTACCGCCGAGAACGCCTGGAAAGAATATCCCCGTCCACAATTAAAGCGAGACAACTGGAAGAACTTGAATGGAAATTGGGACTACGCAATCACTCCGATCTCACAGTCGCAGGCTCCATCCGAGTGGGCTGGCGAAATCCTTGTTCCGTTTTGTTTGGAGTCCAAAATTGGTGGTGTGCAACGTTTGCTCGACGGCACCGAGGCACTGTGGTACCACCGCACTTTCAAAGCGACAGTCAGTCCATCGAAGCGACAACTTCTCAATTTTGAAGCGGTCGACTATCGCTGTGAAGCATTCGTCAACGGCAAGTCCGTCGGCAAACACACGGGCGGCAATACGCCGTTTTCCCTAGATATCACGGACGCAATCAAGGCTGGCGATAACGAACTCGTGGTACGTGTCGAGGATGAAACTGAAAAATTCCAACTTCGCGGCAAACAGACTTTGAACGCACGCGGCATCTGGTACACGCAAGTGTCAGGAATCTGGCAGACCGTTTGGCTGGAAGAGGTATCGACGAGCCACATCAAGGACTTGAAGATCGCGACGGACGCCAAGTCGGGTTCGATCTCGGTGCGTCCGATCACCGAAGGAGATGGAATCGTTCGCGTCGTCGTGAAAGATGGAGATAGAGTTGTTGCCGAAGGAACCGGCTCGAAGAACATCCAGCTAAAGATCCCGGAAGCCAAGCTCTGGTCGCCCGCGTCGCCGCATTTATACAACATCGAAGCAACCTTGTTGGACGGCGATGGAAGGGTTCTCGATAGCGTTCAATCGTATTCTGGCATCCGTTCGGTCGGTAAAGTAAAGGATGCCGATGGTCACTGGCGATTTACGCTCAACGGTGAAGTCCTGTTCCATTGGGGACCGCTCGATCAAGGTTGGTGGCCAGATGGGTTGCTGACTCCACCATCCGACAAAGCAATGTCGTTCGACATCGAATGGCTGAAGTCCGCGGGCTTTAATATGATTCGCAAACACATCAAAGTCGAACCGCGGCGGTACTACTATCATTGCGATCGACTAGGCATGTTGGTCTGGCAGGATCAGGTCAGCGGTGGAACAGGTCGCAATAACGGCTGGCCTGAGTGGACTCGATTGAAGCCTGATCCTGTCGATGCCCAGTGGCCGCCGAAACAGCATGAGCAATTCATGACAGAACTGGAAGCCATGATGAATTCGCTGGAGAATCATCCTGCAATCGTCTGCTGGGTCCCATTCAACGAAGCTTGGGGACAGCATCAAACGGTTGAAGTGGGCCAGTGGACATCAAAGCGTGATCCAAGTCGATTAGTTAACGTCGCGAGCGGCGGCAACTTCTGGCCCGCTGGTGACATTGTCGACGAACACCGATATCCGCATCCCGGTTTTCCTTTTGAACTCAACACCAATGGTCGCTTCGACAACTTCATCAAAGTCATGGGCGAATTCGGCGGACATGGATTTCCAGTGAAAGATCACTTATGGGACGCTAATCGTCGCAACTGGGGATACGGCGATATTCCTAAGACCGAAGAAGAATACAAAGACCGCTACGTGACTTCGATCAACATGCTAAACGACTTGCGAGCGCAAGGTATTGCGGCGGGCGTCTATACTCAAACCACCGATGTCGAAGGAGAAATCAATGGTTTGATGACCTACGATCGCAAGGTCATCAAGATACCAGCAACGGAATTGGCCAAGCTGCATGCGAAGCTATTTCAGAAAGCCCCACGTGTTGAGTCAGCCGAGAAAGCTGCCCAAGCAGATCAGTTTTCGCGCGACGCGTTCAAGCAAGTCAAAACAGATCGCAAGCCTGGTCCGGTCACGGATCCAGCGACCATCCGTGCCGGTTTGAAGTCGCACGATCGTGCCCTCTATATCAAGGCGGGATGGATTCGAGATCCGTACATTACGCTTGGACCCAACGACTATTACTATTTAACGGGGACCCAGCCCAACACGAACGATCCGCGCGAAGCGAAAGACCCATACAACCTTGGGCTTGGCGAAGAAAGTATCGTCGGCGGCGAAGTTCGAGCTTATCGCAGCAAAGATTTGATTGAGTGGGAATCGCTCGGCACGATTTTCAGCACGGAAGATTTTTTGAGCGCCAAGCAAGTCAAGAAAGAAGGGAAGGGGG
>JANPLJ010000974.1:0-2194 GCA_031426475.1 Pirellulaceae bacterium
GGGGATGTCATATTGAAGGTCTGGTGTAAGACATGCAGTAGTTCCATAAAAGTCTTCGATCCTGGAAACTTTGTATCAACCCAGGCAATTGTTTGGCAATCGCGGCTTTGAGCTTCATCCGAAACAATCGATTCGGGTTGATTTGTAATTGGCCACGTTGAAAGTCGTCGTTAGCGTCGAGCAGCGTGTCAACAAGAGTTCCGATGCGCATGATGCGCGTTTAGAAATTATTGAGACGAGGAGCAATATCCGCTTCGCATCCAAAGGATGATTCCTTCGCCAATCTGTTGGCGAGCTGGTTGGGCCCCTTGGCCATCAATCAGTGAGTCGATCACGTCCATAGAAACCAGCATGTGTCCTAGAGCGTTCAATTGCTCGGCAGTAAGCTCGATACCGAATGGGGCAGACGTTCGAGGAAAATCAGCCCATACGCGAAAGTACTCGCTTCGAATTCCGGTCCAACAGACTGGAATGAGAACGGTATTGAATTCTACGCCTAAATGGCACTTCATAGTCTAAACAAGGATATATCATCTATCGCTTTGAAATGGAACATTCAGAGATACTGTTTCTGCACATTGAGGTGTTGCACAACATTAAGTTACCCCGTAGCGGGTGGCAACGCCCTACTTCAAGAATCCGCTGCGAACAATTGTGCTCTGCGCAAGCTCGTCGTTGCGATGATCGTCCAGCGCGAGCAAACGACGCAATGCAGGCAAGAGTTGCTCTTGAACCTCGGGGCGGACGTGCCGTTTCCGCATTCAGCGCAAAAAGACATGGACGAACGATGCATCGGTAAAGCGACATGGCGTTGGAACGCTCAACTTGCAGATGTATTGATAGTTTGGCACTCTCAGCACTCATTGCCTCAAGTGAGGTTCGTGAGGCTGCGAGTGTCTTCGATATGCTTGACCATTCGCTTTGACGCTAGGTCGGCGTCACCGCGTACGATCGATGTCAGAATACCTTTGTGCCCTTTGTGAGCAGAATCGAGTCGACCTACCATACCATTGAACGCGCGATAAATTGCCTGAAACGTTCGTTCGCAACTTCGCTCCATCATACTTATCAAGTCTGTATTGCCATGGGCGCGTACCAGCCCCAGATGAAACTCCACATCCCACTTAACGAACTCCATGGAATCACCACTTTCAACGCATTTGTATTGGCGCACCAAGTTCGCCTCCAAAGATTGTCGAAGGCTGTTCGATAATTTCCCTGCCAGCCGACCCGCAACCTGCGGCTCAATCATCAGACGCGCTTCCAAAGTATCTGCAATGTCTTTCGCGGTGAGTTGCTTCACCATGATTCCCTGCTGGGGCACGACCGTAAGATAGTTTTCCTGCCTCAATCGGTTGATTGCATCCCGAACCGGAGCCTTGCCCATCTGGAGCTGTTCCGCAATGGATCGCTCGGACAATAACATGCCGCTGGTAAGTCGCCCGAGAAGAATGTCTCGTTTGATCTGCTCGTAGGCTTGGTCCTTAAGGAACTTTCGGTTTTGTAAAGCAGCAGGCGGTTGGGCAGTCATTGCGGTTACTCTATCGAAGTCGCGGTAGGCCAGCGGTGTCTTCTCGAAATCTGAACAGAAAAACACTCACGCAGCCATTGCACCCATGTGACAGGTTAGCTAACATGTCACGACGATGCAATGGGCTGGCCGATAGAGATGGCAAGAAAGTTACTGGTAAGAAAATTTTCTTGCCAGTATTCTTCTCACCTCGAAGGATTCTCAATTTCGGATACAAAATTGAACGTTATTGCGATTAACCAAGTCACTCCAGAAACGAAGTAACGGGAACCAACTAAACCAACATGATGACTCAACGCATCTTACAAGGCGGTCTCCAAGTCGCCACTGTTCTGAATGATCTGCTTGCCCAACGTATCTGCCCCGGCACGCGTCTCGATCCAGCAGCCGCCTGGGCTGCGTTCGAAAAAATTGTTGCCGATCTCACTCCGAAAGTCCGCGTGCTGTTGGCCAAGCGGGACGAACTACAGCAAAAGATCGACCAGTGGCATCGCACCCATGCGGGGCAACCGCATGATGCGGGAGCCTATAAGCGGTTCTTGACCGAGATCGGTTACCTTCTACCAGAAGGGCCAGATTTTTAGGAGACCACCGAGAAAGTTGATAATTAAGTGGCGAACATTGACGTCCCACAGCTGGAAGTGACTGTCACCAAAGCACGCT
>JANPLJ010000975.1:0-7148 GCA_031426475.1 Pirellulaceae bacterium
CGCGACATCAAGCCAGCGAATCTCATGCTGACGCCCGATGGCTCCCGAGTCGTCCTGATGGATTTCGGACTTGCGAAGTCGGCGGGCACACGTGCAGAACTCACGCAGCAAGGTGGCTTCTTGGGGACGTTGCGATATGCAGCCCCGGAACAAATGGCGGCTGCCAAGTTACGCGTCGGGCCTGCTGCCGACGTGCGCGCGCTGGGCGTTACTTTATGGGAATTGCTCACGCGCCAGCGTGCTTTTGGCGATGCGCAAGACGAGGTCGAACTCGCTCGTCGCGTACACGATGACGATTTGCCTTCGATCAGAACGTTTGATCCGCATTGCAGTCGCGATTTAGAAGCCATTGTCGCGCGAGCCACCGAGCGACGCGTATCGGATCGAATAGCTACCGCTGGTGAAATGGCGCAGTATCTACGACTCTATCTCGATGGAAAACCGATTTCCATTCGCACACCCTCGGCTGGTGAACTATTGTGGCGATGGGTCGGCGAACATAAGCCGCTGGTTTATACAAGTGCCGCGGCAATTGCGAGTGTACTCGCGATCCTCTTTGTCTCGCTCGTGCTGATTATGCGGTCAGAACGTATTGCGCGAGAGACACTCAAAGATAACTTGACGTTGGAAATGCAGCGATCGGCGGCTATGGTTGCGTCATTGGAGCAGGCTCCGGCTGAAGCAGTCCCAACGCTTTTGCAGGGAATGGAATCGGTCCGCGAAAAGATTAAGCCGACTCTCGAATCGCGTTGGACGGCTCAGGGCGTACCAAACTCGCAACGGGTGCGTCTGGCACTTGCGAGATTACCTGACGACGAATCGGTTATCGCCTATCTTCAAGAACAACTTTTGGTTGCCCCACCAGCGGATTCGATCATGATTCGCAATGCACTCGTGCTGCACGGCAAAGAACTGGCCGCGTCGCTATGGCAAGCAGTGGAAGCGTCGGACACTCAGCCTGAAAAGTGTCTGAGGGGAGCAGCTGCCTTAGCCGAATTCGATACCGAAAACTCGCGATGGAAAGAAATTGCCAAGCCTACGGTAGCTGCCATGTTAGCCTCCAATCCTTTCGATTGGCCAATTTGGATCGACGGCCTGAGATCTGCACGCGAGCACTTATTGCCAGCGTTGTCGGAAACGTTTCGCGATCGTAGTACTGCAGAACATCGTTACGGCGCCGCCGTGGTCTGTGCCGATTACGCGGCGGATCGCCCCGAGATTCTTGCTGATCTCGCTGTCGATGCCGATCCGCGGCAGTTCGAAGTACTGCTTCCACGATTGCGCGCGAAGGTCGAATCGGTCGTCCCCATTTTGGAACGAGAACTTACACTCGCATGCCTGCCCGATTGGGGACCGACACCGCACGCTGCCAACCTCAAGCTGGTTGATGCTAGCACAGCGAAACAAGTAGAACAGTCGAGCGGGATTCTGACCGATTCCTTCGCCTTCTGCGTCTCGTTACCGCGCGAACATTTTAAAACAGTCTACGAGGATATGGGAGCCGCCGGATACCGTTTGTCTCGGCTTCGTCCTTATTCGGCTTCTGGTTCCGTTCAAATCGCCGCTACTTGGCAGCGCGATGGCAATGTTGGCGATTATTTACTCGACGCGTCGGCCAAGGAAATTGTCGATCGCGATATTGCTATGCGTGCGAAGGGGCTGCTTCCCATCGATGTGGCTGGCTATTTGGATAACCTAGGCGATGCCAATAAGAAAGTTGAACGTTATGCCGCAGTGTGGCAAACATTGCCTGACGAAAAAGAAAAAAATGATCGCAAGCTTGTGGTGGGTGAAAATAAGGAGCCTGCGGTCGAAGGCGTCTCGTATCTTGCACTTCAAGAATTTCTTGGTGTCAACGGCAGGTCCCGCTATTGCGCGCTCGTTGATCACGGCGAACATTTCTCGATTCCGATTTGGAAACGCGATACAGAATCCTATGTCGAAATGCTTCAACGCACGGCCCATTTCACGCAACAGGATGTACGCTTGAGCGCGGCCAGCAGCAGCGACGCAATCCTTAGAGCAACCGCTGGACTGATCACGCGGTCCAACCAAAAGGATTTCAGTTACCAGTATGCGGCCGTCTTTGGGGAATTGCCCGACGTAATTTCGACTGAGCTGCATGATCTCTCGACCGCCGAACATGAACAACGATCACGTGAACTAGCAGCAGCTGGATGGCGACCGTGGGCAATTTCCGCTTGGTCGCCACTTAAAAAGCCAGCGATCGTTGCCTCGGTATGGCAGCATCCACTGATAACGGATGAACGCAAGGACGCATTCGCGCGCCGTCAGGCTCAGGCCGCCGCTGCGCTGATGTTGCTTGACCACCCCGAGAAAACATGGCCTCTGTTTCAACATTCGGCCGAGCCAAGAACTCGCAGTTGGCTCATCCATTTGTTGGCAATGCTCTCCGTGCCTCCCGATATCATCCTGGATCACCTTAGTCAGGAAACCGACGTCTCGGCCCAGCGCGCTCTATGGCTTGCCGTGGGTGAACTGAGTGAAAAAATCGATGAAGCCACGAGAGTCGAGCTCGTCTCACAATTGGAAAAGGTTTATCGGGAGCACGCCGACAGTGGTCTCCACGCTGCCGTAGAATGGGTGCTGCGCCGCCTTGATAGCGATGACCTCATTGAGACGATTGATCGCGATTTGGCTTCACCCGACCCGGCTGCGAATCGATCTTGGTATGTCAATCAGCACGGTCAGACGCTCGCTATTTTTCAGGGTCCGATAGAGTCTATGCAAGGTTCTCCCAAGGGTGAATTCGAGCAGGACATTTCGGCCGAAACTCCGATGCGAATGCGTATCGGTCGAACTTTTGCAATGGCGACGAAGGAAGTCAATTTAGAGCAGTACCAGGAGTTCGTGGCCGACTATCCAAAGATTCCGATCTTTCTTTTGCAGAAGTATACGCCCGATCCGCAATGCCCAATTATTTCGCTTACCTGGTTCAACGCAGCCAAGTATTGCCGATGGCTGAGCGAAAAGGAGGGAATTCCAGAAGAAGAAATGTGCTATCCGCGGGTGTCACAAATCCAAGATGGTATGAAACTCCCCGCCAACTATTTACAGCGCACTGGCTATCGTCTTCCCACGGAGGCCGAATGGGAATTTGCTTGCCGAGCTGGCGCAACGACAAGCCGCTGTTACGGGAGCTCGGAAGAGCTTTTAGGTAAATATTCCCGCTACGTGCACAACTCCAATGATCGGACATGGCCCGTCGGTCGACTCAAGCCAAACGATTTCGGCCTATTTGATATGCATGGCAACATTTGGGAGTGGTGCCATGAGGGAGTGATCGAGCTGCCGTCGAAATTGCCGGAAGTGTTCGAAGATCGCGAGGAGTCGAACCTCAAAGTCACGGCTGGTCAGTTCCGGATGGTGCGAGGTGGCTCTTTCGATCGCAACGCCACCCACATTCGGTCAGCCAGCCGGCTACGATTGCGTACGACCGACGATTACCTCATTGTCGGGCTACGTATTGCGCGGACGCTGCGAGATGTAAAACCTTAAATCGAGAACTCTGAGGAACCGGATGGCTCGCGCCGTTCCGCTTACAAGCGAATTCCTTAAGTCCACGCCATTTCCAGACAAGCTGAGTGGAGTCAACAAACTAGATGTAGGACAGTCGAATGAGGCTTCGTTTTTAAAAGGCTAGATTATCGTCTTTCGCTCAGAGAGTGAATTAAAGTACAAAATGCGATATTAGCTCGGAAGATGTCGCAATACCTTTTCTTTTTCGACTTTTCATCACGACGAATTCCAAATGAGCAACAATATTGAGACGGTTTCGTTTGTCTATTGCTTAAAATCTCTTGAGTAGGCGGATCGGTTTGTTTTAGCTGTTGGTCTCTTTTAAATCGTTGGGTTTTACATGTTAGCTCGAATTTGGAACGCGACCACACTTTGCCTGGGAGCATTCCTAGTCGCGATGGGTCTCGAAAGCTTCCTCGTCCCGAATCACTTTATCGATGGCGGCATTACCGGGATATCCATGTTGCTTGCTAGCGAACTTGGATGGTCGCTTCCCTTGCTATTGGTCATCGTCAACGCACCGTTTATTGTGCTCGGCTATCGACACATGGGAAAAGAGTTTGCGATCAAAGGAACGATCGCGATCGTTGGCTTAGCTGTCATCTTGTCGGTAGTTCATTTTCCGGTCGCGACTTCTGACAAACTTCTGGGGGCTGTCTTTGGTGGCTTTTTCATGGGAGCCGGAGTTGGGCTCGCCATTCGAAGCGGTTCGGTCCTCGACGGTACCGAAATTTTTGCCTTGATTGCGAGCAAGCGGACCTTTGCGACGGTTGGTGAGATCGTCCTTGTCCTCAACGTCTTGATCTTTTCAGTTGCCGCGGTTTTCATGGGCATCGAGCCAGCGTTGTATTCGATCATGACTTACTTTGCAGCTTCGAAAACGATCGACTACTTGTTACATGGTATCGAAGCGTACAATGGACTTCTCATCGTCACTCAGCAACCGCTAGCTATCCGTCAGTCCATTCTCAGTGAACTCGGACGCGGCGTAACGATTTTCAAAGGAAAGGGTGGCTATAGCGATGCTGACAACGAAGTACTATTCTGTATTGTGACGCGTTTGGAGGTGACTAAGCTCGAAAGCTTAATCAAGCGAATCGATCCCAATGCTTTTATCGTGACACTCCCAGTCCTTGAAACAAATGGTGGCGTCGTCAAACAACGATCGTTTCACTGAAATCATAGGCTATGGAAACGGGATTCTATTCAAATGCAACGTGTTGTGGGACGTGACGATTGGAATGCCCGGCAATGTGGCGGATACGACCGGTTTTCCCAATCCGGCAGGGGCGGTTGGTTACGCGTACAACATCGGAAAGTATGAAGTTTCCCGGGACATGGTCACAAAGGCGAACGCTTCAGGCTCGCTAGGCATTTCCCTTCAAGATATGACGTCGTCGGGTGGCAATGGCGCGAATAGGCCAGCGACGGGTATACAATGGAACGAGGCAGCTCGATTTGTAAACTGGCTGAACACCGGCACTGGCGGCTTTGCAGCATACAAATTTATGACGTCAGATGTTATCGTAGCGTTTGCTAAGTGCTTTGAGCAATTTGGTCGCTCGGCGCTTCGGTTCGTCTTGGTGAATACTTGGACGGGCAGAAGTGCCCGTCCTACGTTTTCTCGATAAAATTTATTTCGTCCTCCACGAAGGTACCCCTCCATGATCAGTTCGCCCCAGGCTCAGGAAAAGCAGCATACCGTAACCCTGCAACCCCATGCGATTGCGTTGACGATTGCGGGTTCCGATTCCAGCGGCGGCGCGGGTTTACAAGCCGATCTCAAGACGTTTCAAACGCTCGGCGTGTATGGCATGTCGGTCATTACCTTGATTACCGCGCAAAACACGCATGCGGTACGGCAGCTGGAAGTGCTTTCGTTGGAATTGATCGAAGCTCAGCTGGACGCCGTGTTGGACGATATTCCGCCGCGCGCGATTAAAACAGGCGCACTTGGACGCGCTGACGTCGTCCGTTTGGTTAGCAAGCAACTCCAAGGGATTCAAGCTCCAGTTGTCGTCGATCCGGTTTTGGTGAGCAAGCATGGCGATTCGTTGGCCAACGACGATATCGTGGAAGCGTACCGAGAGTTTCTCTTGCCGCAAGCTTTTCTCGTAACACCAAATCGTTTCGAAGCAGAACGATTGACTGGTCTGAAGCTGGATGGCGAAGGTGCGGTCTCACAGGCGATCGCCCGAATCCAAGAGTACGGTGCTCGACACGTGCTGATCAAGCTTGGGGAGATCGATGGTAAGTCGCATCATGTCCTCAGTCTTGACGAAGAGAACCGCGGACTAGTGATGCCACGTTTGGAAAGTAACAACCTCCACGGGACCGGATGCATACTTTCGGCAGCGATCACTGCTGCCCTTGCACTGGGGGAATCTGATGTCCTGAACGCCGTACTCTTTGGCATCGAGCGTACCTTTCAAACGATCCAGATCGACACCAAGATCGGTCAAGGTATCCACCCGGCTGAGATCCGAGCCATGTCGAAAGACTGAGCGTTGGTGGAGTTGCACGACGCAAATCGTCCGCGTTCTTCCAACGTTGGAAGAACCGAATGGCTCGCGCCATTCCGCTTACCTTAATCGGCATCATTTCGCCTTGCTCCCAAAAGGTCGAGAAGTGTCGGGGTTGTCACGCAAGACGGGCAGTCAACTCGCGTTAAATACAATTCGAGGCACTGCTTTACTCCTCTATGACCATAAGCAATTTTATAAATCAGTCTTCCTCGAATCTGTTAGGAAATGCCAAGCGGGAGGCATGCCCATGAAGCTACGACAAAATCGTGGATTCATTTTGGTTGAATTAGTCGTCTTGATCGTAGGCGTCGGATCGCTTCTGCCAAGACGGCGGCGTGTAAGTTGTTGACATCGCTGAGCGGAAAGGTGTCAGGAACCGCTTTCCTCTTTTACGTCAGTTCCGCCCGGGGTCAGCAACGGTCGTAGCTACGTTCGCCAGAACGTGGCTGTAATTCAAGGCGGATCGGCAAAAGCCGATTGATTCGGGAATGCGCCAAAGAGGCTACTATCTTTCTCGAGTTCTCTGGCCTTCTGCCGCGCCCTGGCTTGACCAAGTACGAGCAACTGGGGGTCTTCGCTGAACCAATACTCAAGCAGAGACAGAATTCCGGCATACCTGAAACCAGGGTCGACATATTTTTCGATAACGTTGAAGGCGAAATAGTAGGCGCGACAGAAGGCCCAAACCGCGATTGCCAGCAAGATTGCAGCACGAAAGCTGTTGGCTTCCAGAACCACTATCGTCGATGCCAAGCAGCCCAAAAGGAGAAAAAGCGCCCACTTAGTCCATAGAATCGTTGGATCGCTAATGTCAATCACTTCAATGAATCAACCTTCTTCCGCCGCGAGCATCGGGACGAGTGCGTGAAGTGTCCAGATTTCGGCGAGGTTGGCAAGAGTCGAAGCCTCCTATCGACGTCGTATTCCCGACGATCGCCAGTTCGGATTATCATTATGTAGTCCTTGAGAACCAAATGAAAACAAGTTTTGTTGTATCGAATGCACGCTCTTTTACATACCGTTGGTGCCGTTGTCGTCGTGCCTTACTTCGCACTTGCTCTGTTCTTTGTTTTCATCGGTGAT
>JANPLJ010000976.1:0-4652 GCA_031426475.1 Pirellulaceae bacterium
GGGAAGCATCACAACTGCGACAAAGTCTGGTTAACAGGAGCTAATGTACCGGCTGACGGCGGTGCGTTTCGTAACACCGTTTCGGCCGACCAATTGATAGCCGAAGTGCAAGGACAAAACACGCGGTTTAGTTCGCTTGAAATGGCGATCGAGGGGCACTCGCTTGCATGGTCACGCGATGGTATCCAGCTTCCTGCTGAACGTAACTCGGTGCAGATTTTTAACATGCTTTTCGGGGTCGAGAAGGAAAGCAAAGAAACCATTCGCCGTCGACTCAGCCGGAGAGGGAGTATTTTGGACCTCGTTGCGGATGACGCGAATCGCGTCACCAGTAAACTCGGCAGCCAAGATCGCAACAAGTTGGACGAGTATTTAACCGCTGTCCGTCAAGTGGAAGTTCGAACGCAACGAGCCGATTCTTGGTTGAACGTGCCGAAGCCGCAACTTGACAAGGACGAATCAGATCACCTAAGTCGCAAGCTCGACATGAGCAGTATCGCCGAGTATCACCGATTGTTTTATGACTTGATGGTGATGGCTCTCCGCACCGATTCGACGCGCGTGATTAGCTGTATGATTTGCAGCGAAAGCAACGGCGGCGCGATTCCCGATATCGGTATCTCGCAAACGCGTCACGGCTTGTCACATCACAATGGCGATCCCGAACAGCTTCGTCGATTGACGCAAACCGATACCTTCTTGATCGAGCAACTTGCGTATTTTCTCGATCAATTGAAAGCGACGAAAGACGAAGCGGGCCAATCGTTACTGGATACGACGCAAGTTCTTTGGGGAAGCGGAATGGCTTACGGCCATAGTCACGGCAATGCGAATCTTCCCACGTTGTTGGCAGGCGGGCGGGCGTTAGGCTACAAGCATGGTCAACATGTCGACTTCAATTTACCGCAAATCGGGCAATACAATGTTGCCGATGCGACAGGCCATTACAAGATTTGTTCACGGCCGACCGACGGTGACGCGCGATTGAGCAACTTGTTGTTAACCATGCTTCAACGCGTTGAAGTCAAGGTCGACGTCTTCCAAGACAGTCTTCGTCCGTTGGGGGAATTAATTGCGTAGATTATTTCAGAACAACATGATAGCGCAACTTGCTTCCTCTGCCGCGATGCCTTTATCAAACTACCGCGTTGTCACAACAATAATCAGGGACTGGGTGCCACTGGCTCTGCCGCCAGTGCTCGCCTCGGAAGGTTATTCAAGATGGTCACTCGCAAAGCCAGTGGCAACCTCGTTGATGCGGATAACTATGAGCCTCTTCCGAAACCTCATTTCTCCCCCTCGCCCCACTTCGGGGAGAGGGGGCCGGGGGGTGAGGGGGGGCGGTTTCAGGATAGGCTCTAGTCATTCCTCACTCGTTCGCGGCTTTCTTTCGATCTATCTTATCTCGTTCTTCTCCGTTCTTTGCGCCGACGAACCTCTGCGCTTTCGAACCGATGCCGATGGTCCGGTGAATGCCAACAAGAAGCCAGCGAAAGACAAAGACACTGGCCCTGAATGGTATCAGTTGGTCGACGGACATTTTCCACCCGTTGGTTCGGCTCATTCAATTTCGGGTGAACTGATTTGGGTCGATCACTTAGAGCGACGATTTCATTTGCGAGTCGATCGAAACGATAGCCAAGATCGCGGGGAATGGGATCTGGCACTCGATTCACTCATGCTGCCGTACGGCGAAATTTACTATCACGGTTCGCCAGCCGCTTTGCAAGACATTCCTTTGGGAACGCATCTTCACGGTTTGTATTACTTGAGGCACCCCGATGACAAGACTCCGCATCCTGACACGCAAAACAACCGCAGGTCGCCCGAGAGAGATTTCCGTCGTTGTTTCAGTATCGTCGATGATTTTACTTTCAGAGCCAGACAGAATCAGCTCTGGCATATCGATTCCGTCGATATTGCGTCGAGAAAGCTTATTGCGACACTGCAACACGAAGGGACCTCCGTTGGCAAACCGCAGACCTTTGATCTGCTGGCCTCGACGCGTGTGCTCCAAGGCAAAGGTTTTGGTGATCTCGGCTCTCTCGAGCCAGGGCAAACGGTCCTTTTCAATTTGACGTGGGTAACACTTTACGGCCCAGGACGTATTACCGAGCTTTGGATCGATGAAGAAAGTCGTCTGCTCGCGACGAACCAACAACTGGATCGGCATCGCGATCATGTCCGTGAACGTGGCTTGCCTGGTTGGATTAACGAAGTCAATGACAAAGCGCAGACCGTAACGATTACTTTCTTTGCGGGAGTCGACGCGGGACTATTCCAGGAGATTTCCATGATTGATGGGCAGCCTGTCGGTTGGCCGCTATCGAAAGAAGCCGATAATCCGGCCGCTCCCAAGGGGACGATCGCCGTCGCTCGCGAGTGCTTGATGACGTACGATCCAGTCAACGATCGCAAAGGTGGAAACATTTTCGACATTCGGAACGTCCCAATCGAACCTGGAAGCAGTGGCGTTCAAATTCGAGTCCAATGTGACATGATGCTCGAAGGGTTTCGCCCACACCGTATCGTCCGATTTTATCCTGCGACATGGAAAGTCCTCGCGTTACCTCGCGAAGAACAATTCTTCGGCCGCGAGTAAATTCGTCGAGTGAAGGTATGACGATCTTGTCAAACCTGCCCGGAGGCCAATCCATCTCTGCCGGTGGCGTAAACTCCAGGACTCATCCTACCGGCGATAAGAACAATGGAAATGGCGGATCGTCGATTACTGGTCGTACGAACGCGCAGCATACATCGATCGTTCGTCAGAATCAGTCGAACAAGTGTTGTCGACCGCAGGAATCCGTGCGAGGGCGTGTCGTGTTTGAATTACGGAACTGAGTTACTGCGAAAAACGCGGAGCATGTTCTCGCCAAGTACTTTGCGAATTACGGCGTCGGAATGCCCTCGCTGGACCATGCCAACGGTAAAGAGTGGCCAATTGGTCCATGAAAGACTTTCGACGGCGGTCGTCGATTCGTGAAAATCGAACGGTGGCCACAAACTCTCCCAGCGAGTCGTTTCGGGGCTCTTGCGAGGACGCGGCGTGATCTTTTTGCTTTCCGTCGATTCATTGCGAGAAACATACGCTACATCGGTACCAATCGCCACATGATCTTCGCCAAACGTTTTCAATGCATAGTCGATATGGTCCAGCATGGCATTGATGTCCCCTTTGCCACCGAGGAATTTCGGAATACAGCAAATTCCTATCAGCCCGCCTGAATCACAGATGGCTTTGATGGTCTCATCTGGCTTTCCACGATAGTGTTTGTGCAGCGCGGCACACGCGGTATGACTTGCAACCATCGGTTTCGTCGAAGCCTTGGCTGCCTCGAGACTGGTGCGCCAACCAGAGTGGGCAACGTCGATGATGATTCCCAATCGATTCATTTCTGCGATAGCCGTTCGGCCGAAATCGCTCAATCCACCATCATTCAATTCGCCGCAGCCATCGCCGAGCGGATTTCGACGATTGTAGGTTAGATGCATCATGTGGACGCCCAAGTGTTTAAAGAGTCGAACGTAACTCAGTTCGTCCCGCGAACTATCAAACGCTTGTTTCAGTGGAACGCCGTTGGTGGTCATGGCCAAGCATACATGCCCCGCCGCTTTCGCTTGAACGATGTCTTCCGGTGAAAGGACCTTGGGACAAACAGCGTCGAGCTTATCGGTGAAATAAGTCAGATGCGAAAGTCGTTTCATCATTCGCATCGCGTCGTTCCCTTCTTCGCCCGCGTTTTGAAAGATGCAGGTCACGCCAGCGGCATGAAACGCCTCGAGGAATTCGCGCCGCTCAACGTCATTATCGGCCGCTCGACTGAGCATCATTTCGAGGCGAAGATCGGCAAGTTCTAAATCGGATCGGTTCGCGTCGATGGCTTGTTGCATCGCGTCGCCGTCGACCGCGCAACGTGGCGCGAAACCGTAGCTTTCAAAGACGATCGAATTTGCATGTAGAGCCAGACCATGCGCGATGTCGCGATCGCTCGGCGAGAGCAACGAGAGTGCCGTGAGTCTCGCTTTTTCGATCTTCTCATTCGAAGACGAAAGTTCTCCAGCCAACACTTGTTTGTCAGCTATTGAGCTGAATGCAAGCGGAGTCGTCGCTGCTGCAATTACAAAATTCCTTCGGGTTACTCTCATAGATATTGTTCATTCTTCACTTAAGCAATTGAGCTGCTTCTGATTTGGCTTTTGCTAGCACTGTGTTCAAGGAAACAGGTTTACCGTCTTGTCGCTTGGATTCATCGGCTGCTTCCATGAACGCGAAAATCTCGATCGTTTCTTCCGGACTAACCGGAGCTATCCCCGTCCGGAAAAATTTGGCGATTTCGCTACAGAGCGGCTCGTAGCTACTCTTTTTATTGCTCTGAAGAACGGCCTTGCTTCCGAACACGACAGCTCCGGATTCCGCCTTGCCCTGAACAATTCCTCGGTACGTGCCGATTCGTCCGTCCTTCCAGACTCCGGTGACGTGGTCGTTCTTGGGGCCTTTCGTCCGAGTCACCGTTTCGCAACCGCTGCCCATGATCGTGAAAAGAGCCTCGATCCCATGGATGCCATAGAAGAAAAGATCGGGCGTTCCGCTTTGGTACGAGCACGTGCCCCATGTTGCGGCACCCAGCGTGTCTCCAACTGCTGGGTTC
>JANPLJ010000977.1:0-2803 GCA_031426475.1 Pirellulaceae bacterium
TCGCCAGAACGAAGCGACTGATTAAACTAGTGCTTCATCCAACTTAGATTTTAGGGTAGCCGAATTCGTAAGAATTTGGATGAAGCTCGAAAGGCGATGTCTACTGCGCTTCCTCCGAAGTCTGACGACATCGGCTACGAATTGAAACCCTAAAATCGAATGTGGACGAAGCACTAGGCTTTGTTTCTAAAGATCGAATTTGAGGTAGCTACGTTCGCCAGAACGTGGAAGTCCCTTCGAAGCACCACGCTCTGGCGAGCGTAGGTAAGCTACCTGTATAGAAACAAAGCCTAGTCGAGGTTACTTTTTAAGCGTCTTTGGCTTCCAACGTGGCAGGACCGACTGATATAACAGTTCATAGGTCTTTTAGTCCCCTACTAGTCAATGGATACGGCTCTCCTGCCAGCCACAATGTGTCGCTATCAACTACTCTAGACAGCACTTATGAAAATCAGAAAAGCCATCATCACTGCCGCGGGGCCCGGACAAAATTCGCTCCCATTGCAGCGTTTGGTCGACCGGGATGGGGTCGAAAAATCGGCCTTGGAAATGATTATCGAAGAAGTCGATTCAGCCGGAATCGAATCGATTGCGATCGTCATTCGGCCTGGTGACGAGGCGGCCTACCACCAAGCGGCTGGAAAGTACGACGATCGGATTGCCTATGTTATTCAACCCAGTCCGAAGGGATATGGCGATGCTATTCTTCAAGCCCGATCATTCGCTGGTAACGATAGCGTCTTGCATCTCGTTGGCGACCATCTCTATTTGAGCAGCAATGGTAAACGCTGTGCTCAACAGTTGATCGAAGTCGCCCAAGCGGAGAACTGCCCCGTTTCAGCCGTCCAAGCAACGCGCGAAACGATGCTCCCTTATTTTGGAACCGTTTCGGGAACGCGCCTATCACATTTCGATCACCTTTATGAAATCAAACGCGTCGTCGAGAAGCCAACTCCGACGCAAGCCGAACAAGAGCTGACCGTTTCCGGTTTTCGAAGCGGGAATTATCTGTGCTTCTTTGGAATGCACGTCCTGACGCCGAGCGTGATGGAAGTCATGTCGGGACTCGCCTCCAGTCTCGCTCATCCTTTCTCGCTTTCCGAAGTCATGAACGAAGTGGCCAGTCGCGAACGTTATCTTGCGTGCCAGATCCAAGGGACACGATACAACATGGGCGTCAAATACGGCCTGCTCAATACACAACTCGCTCTTTCCCTGGCCGGCATTGATCGCGATCGAGTACTTACCGATTTAGTCGAACTGTTGGCAGTACAACCCGCATCCGTCAAAGCAAACTGATTATGGTTTTTCATCAACCGAGCATGGCATCGACGACAGTGGATGACGTTTGGGTCAATACGATCGTGTCCGACGACGATGCGGTTCGACATCGGTCACTCGAATCGCTTTGTGCAGGCTTAGACGCCGAAGGTTTGTTGGCGGCGGCTGGTCGTCTCGATGCATTCCGTCGAAGATCGGAGAACCTTTACCATCGCGTTCGAGCCCAATTCTATCTAGCGGCCATCTATCGCTACTTTCTGCCGAAAGTCTTCAGCGAGGCCCATGCTGGGCTTTTGAAATACGACGCTTACCAACATATCTTGCAGCGCCGTTTCAGCGAAGCGATCGATGCTCTATTGGAGTCGCAAGCAAAAGATGGACCCACGCTCGCAGTCACCAGCGCCCTCGCCAAAGCCTACCATCAGCTTGGTTTTCAGACACTAGCCGACCAAGTCCGAAAGAGTGTACGTACCGTTCGAGGCAATCAATGGATGTTTCGCATTGGGCATCCGAGCGATCATCCTTTGCGACTGGTAAAGTGCTTGATGGAGCCCGACCCGGTCCATCGCGCCTATCCCGTGCTGGTTGAGAAGACTGCTGTTCGAATGGATTTTTCTCATTCTGGCTGGAGCGATATCTTTTTCCTTGGCATGGATTATCCCGAAGGAGCTCGCGTTGTGAACGCGGCCATCAACCTCGGAGTTTATGGCCGCGATGCAGCACCTCGTCCGCCGGTCGAAGCCTACGTACGGGTCATCGATCGACCTGTGATTCGATTGGTCAGTACTGATTTAGGGGCCGAAGCCGAGTTGACCGAAATTGACGATGTCTTTGACTTTGCCAAAGACTATCTCGGATTGCTCAAAGCGGCACTGATCGCTTCGGGAGTTGTGCCGCCAGCGATGGAGGGTTGTCATCGAAACGTCAGCGAGCTACTTCAGACGCTCACCGGTCGTTCCGACTTGGGGCTCGAAGTCGTAAGTCAAGTCAACGACATTCCGAAGGGATCGAGACTTGCCGTTTCGACGAACTTGCTCGGTTCGCTCATCTCCGTGCTGATGCGAGCTACCGGGCAAGTCCAACAAATCGAGGGTGGCTTGTCCGTTCCCGAACGTCGGCTGGTGACCGCGCGTGCGATCCTCGGAGAATGGCTCGGTGGCTCAGGGGGCGGTTGGCAAGATTCGGGTGGCGTGTGGCCCGGGATCAAACTGATCCAAGGTTGCTTCGCGACACCCGACGATCCTGAATACAAAATCAGCCGCGGTCGGTTAATGCCGGAACATAATGAATTGGATCTGACTTGCATTACGAGTGAGTCGCGACAGAGGATTCAAGACAGTTTGATTCTCGTCTATGGCGGTATGGCTCAGAATGTTGGCCCGATCCTGGAGATGGTAACCGAAAAGTATCTCGTTCGTGGTGAACGCGAATGGGCTGCGAGGCAAGAAGCGATGTTGATTCTGGAGCAAATCATACAGTCGCTTGAACAAGGTGATATTCGAAGAGTTGGCGAGCTGACAAC
>JANPLJ010000978.1:0-2533 GCA_031426475.1 Pirellulaceae bacterium
CTCGATTTCGTTAGACTTCGGCGGATGAAAGAATAGGGCTAACAATATTGCTGCTAACGTTGCTACGAAACAAGGGACCAAAAACAGTCCGCGGAAATCGGTTGTACCATTCTGCGTGAAAACTTTTTGGAACAACCAAGGGCAAAGCGAGTTTGCGACCAACGCCCCTACTCCCAAAATCATCACGTTGAACAACCCCTGCGCACTGTTCCGGACATCCTTAGGGAAATGAGCATCAGCGAAAATGTAGACGGTAGCAAAGAAAAACGCATAGCAAATTCCATGAAGCATTTGAACGAGGATAATAAGCGATGGATACTGTGGCATGAATGCGTAAACTGCGAATCTAGCCGCATGCCCAAGAATGCCAACAATCATCGTGGTTCGCCAGCCTAACGTCTTCAGCGTAACACCAAGAACAAACATCGTCAGAATCTCAAACAGTTGCCCAACACTCATCACCGGCATGATCCAGTTTCCCGGTATTCCCACGCCCCCCGCTTCCTGAGGAGTGCCGAGAAATTGTCCTGTCCAGTTGAAGTAGCAATTGTGAACGAATGAATCCAAAAACGTAACGATCCATAGCACAAGTACGAATGGATGCTTGAGCAACTTAATTACTTCGATCCATGCCAAACTCTCTGCCCCCTCTTCTGACTTCTTGGGCGGAGTGTGCGGCAACACAAGACTGAACGCGGCTAAAATTAACGATGCAATCCCCGCGACGACGAATGTCCATTTCGTCGCAAGCTTCAGCTCATCGCCTTGCAGCGGATTCGCAAGTGCGGAGCCAAGCCAATCGACGAATCCCGTCGGGTTCGCTGCTTCCACCGCTGCCCAATCGACAAAGATGAATGTGAAGGGCCAAGCAGCTAGAATCCATCCAATGGTTCCGCCCATACGCACGATCCCAAATTCGTTTTGCGCATCTTTCATATTCGCAAACGCAATGGAATTCGCAATCGAGATGGTCGGCACATACAGCAAGCAATGCACCAACATCAATACAAAAAAGGTCGTAAAATCGGTGACGAAACCACAGCCGAGAATAGCCGCCCCCCCAACTAGATGGCTGAAGGCGAGGAATTTTTCGGCGGCAAAATTTCTATCCGCAAACTGATTGCTGAAAAACATACCCACAATCGCCGCGACCGGAAACGCGTTAAGGATCATCGATTGCTGCCAAGGGGAAAATCCTAGGGCGGGAAGATAACCAAATATGAGCGGAAGCCACGCACCCCAGATAAAGAACTCAAGCACCATCATCAAAAAAAGCTTTAGCCGAATTCCCATGAGTGTCTCCGCTATGAAGTTGAAAACGCAACGAACATAATCGTGGTAGCGTAGCGAATTGCGTAGTAAAAACAATCGACCTAAGAGTGACAGTCGAAGCGGGGCGGGACAAATGGCGAGCATTCAGCCGTCCGAGTTCCCTGTCTAATAGAACGTGCCCAGTTTGCTTGAATTACAATTGTTTTGCGAGATTACTTGCGATTGGCGCGCCAAACTCGTCGTACAATCGGCTGAAGTCCACTCGCCTTCACAAAGTCCCGAGCTTTCAACCAGCAGCCGTACAAAAAGGCGTTCGCCGGGCTTTTGTCTACAATGCCTTCCAGCATGATCGATTCTCCTGTCTTAAATCGATCTTTGAATTGAAATTCGCCGTTTCCAAAATCGATGCGATCAACGTTCCAGTGCTCGCTATTTCTTACGAGCTGCAACAGCATTAAGAGCCCTGGCGAGTATGATCCGAAATCAGGATTGAACGCGGGAAGCCAAGCCGCCATACGACGGTGGCAAATCATTCCCAGATGAACAGCAATCAACCGGTCACCAGCCATCAACCTTGTAAAATGATGGCGGAAATCGTGTGAATGAACATCTGCCAAGTTTTCCAAAACCTCGGGGAAGCCCTTCATCGCGAGGATATTTTGGACGCTTCGCTTCGCGCACGCCTCCTGCTTCCAACGCAACAACTGAGCAAACGCCTCGTCAGTAAATCCAACTTCCAATCGAAGCGTACCAATTTCCCGAGAGATCTTGCGTTCCTTCTGAGCCAGCTTGGCAACCACATTGGATCCAAGCTCCTTCTTTCGCTGCACATAGGCCTGAAATCCTTGTGAGACATCCGCGTGAACGACAGTACGGCGCGTGGCGTAGAATGCCGAAGCAGGACTGTCATCTGCCGGCAGCAGGTGGAATTGAAACGATCGGATATCGGATGTGGCGACAAGGTCGGATAGATTTGCCTTTGTGCCTGGCATCGAAATCCAACCGTTGAAATTCGAGAGATAGCTTCCGACAGGAATGGCTTCATGCTTACGTAGTCGCTGAAAAGGCAAAACTGCCGAAGGTAGTTCATTGTCGTACGCGATCGCTACTTCCACATTGCCCATTGCCAAGTCGACTGCCTGTGAAAACTTGGGATGGCAAAACGGGCTTTGTATCGCCGGATTATCAGCGATCCATTTTTCCCAATGTGAAAAAACAGCACTCGGCAACTGCGAGAAGTGATAGATCTCGACTCGCATGT
>JANPLJ010000979.1:0-5925 GCA_031426475.1 Pirellulaceae bacterium
CGGCTGTTCCGTCCTGCGCCCATGAATATTCTAGAAAATTATCCGCGGGATACGACCGCATGCGGCGTTCGACCGTCATCATTGCAGGGCTGGCCAGAAGCATTGCTAGCGTTTTACCTGCGACGATGCTTCGGATGGAATTGCTCGGAAAAACCTTTGCCAATTATCAAATCTTGGTTTACGAAAATGACTCGGTGGATGAAACGCCTGAGATTTTGCGAGATTGGGCGGCATCCAATCAGCGGGTCACCATCGTTTCTGAGACTCTCGGGGCACCGGCCAGCCTCCCGATTCGCTGTTCGAGTCGAGCGGACCGAATGGCGCACTATCGCGCGCGCTGTCAGTCCCTGATTCGCGAAAAACTTGGAGCTGCAGAGCACGTGATTCTGGTCGACACCGATTTGGAAGGTGGTTGGAGTCCCGACGGAGTCGCATCGACTTTTGGTGAGGAAAATTGGGACTTTGTTGGTTCGAATGGAGTCATATTTAAACGCCAAGGTTGGCAAGTCAACGCCATGGCTCAGTACGATGCTTGGGCCTATCGTGAAGATGTCGGATTCAATCCTCTCTCGACAAAGTACGTCAACAATCTAGTTTATCAACGAGGGCAACCTTTGATTCCGCTACCATCCTGCTTTGGTGGGCTCGGGGTCTATCGAATGGAAGCGTATTTAGCGGGCGACTACAGCGGCGGTGATATCGAGCACGTTTCGTTTCATCGGTCGATGCGTGAAAAGGGATTTCATCGGACATTCCTCAATCCGAGCCAACTGGTTGTCTATGGCCGAAAGCACCGGCGGTTCGATAGCTGGGTGAAAAGAGCCCAAAGAGCCAGTCAGTTTTTCTTGTTTCATCGCCGAATTCCTTGGCGATTCGAAAAAAGCATTGACTACCGCCAGTTCCCGTTCCACTCCTTGGATTCTCAAGACAATACGTCGTTGCGAGCCGCTTGATACGCGGTAACGCTTTGAACAAAAATCGGCAACTTATCGTTGGGCAACGTCGAAGGTGAGCGGCGGAAGAAAATCTACTTGTTACATTGGTACAATTGGATCTCCCGATTCGGCTAAGTTTTTCGCACGCGTGCTTCGTTCCACTTTGCTTGAAGCGTAGCCGAATTTGTGCTAATCCGGACGAAGCCTGATAGACTATTAATAGGAATTTGAATGACTCTACGGTTAAGCAATGTTCAAGCAGCGGTCGATGCGATTCGGCTAGGACGCGTCGTGATTGTGTTGGACGATGAGGATCGTGAAAACGAAGGTGACTATATTTGTGCCGCCGAGCTTGCCACCGCAGAAACCATCAACTTCATGTTAAAGGGGCATGGTCAGCTATGTGCGCCTGTTCTCCCAAGCGTTTGTGAACGCTTGGATTTGAAGCCGATTGTCCAGCAAAACACCGCTCCCTTGCAAACGGCCTTTATGACACCGGTCGATCACGCAGGTTGCAAGACGGGTATTACGGCAGGCGAACGAGCCGAGACCATTCGAAGATTGGCTTCGTCGCAGTCAGTGAAAAGCGACTTCGTTCGTCCTGGGCATGTCTACCCGCTAGTCGCCATGGAAGGCGGCGTGCTTCGTCGCGCTGGACATACCGAAGCGGCTGTCGATCTGGCCCGAATGGCCGGGTTAGCTCCCGCTGGCGTTCTTTGCGAAATACTCAATGAATCTGGCGATCGAGCGACTCGCGATGAATTGCAAACGCTCGCTGAAAAGCACGGCCTGGAAATCATCACGGTAGAACAGTTGATCGCACATCGTCGAATCAACGAGAAGCTCGTCCAACGCGCCGCCCAAGCCAAACTTCCGACAAAACTGGGGGACTTCGAAATCTATGTTTACGAAGTTCAATTCGAAACCCAAGAGCCGATTGCTTTGGTGATGGGCGATATGACTGCTCGACATGAAAAGGCCCCATTGGTGCGAATGCATAGTAGCTGCTTTACCGGCGATTTGATTCAGTCGTTGCGATGCGATTGCGGTGACCAACTTGAAATGGCGCTTCGAGCCATTGCGGAAGAAGGTTGTGGAGTATTAGTCTACCTGCCACAAGAAGGAAGAGGGATCGGACTCGCTCAAAAAATTCGTGCCTATGCTTTACAGGAGCAAGGGCTCGATACCGTCGAAGCGAATCATGCACTCGGTTTTAAAGCAGACATGAGAGACTATGGCGTTGGGATCCAAATATTGAAGGACATCGGATTAAAGGAAATTCGATTGCTGACCAATAATCCAAAGAAGACGGCAGCCTTCAATCTGCGAGGATTTGATTTGACCGTTGTCGATCAAGTACCAATTATTTCGCCAACCAATGTTCACAACGCTCAGTACCTCGCAACCAAACGCGAAAAAATGGGGCACAAACTCCCCACCGCCACTAAACCATCTGAAACAGAGTAACCTTCGAGTGCTTCATCCAACCTAGATTTTAGGGTAGCCGAATTCATCAGAATTCGGACGCAGCGCGAAAGGCGATGCCTACCGCGCTTCCTCCGAAGTCTTACGACATCGGCTACGAATTGAAACCCCAGCGACTCCCCGAAACATGTGAGACATTACATTCCGGAAGTGAGTCAAGAAAAATCTGCCCGTAGGCTTTGGTGACCACTCGAGGATCGGTGATGACGACCATGCCCGAGTCGGTTGCCGTTCGAATCAAACGTCCGAAACCCTGTCGCAATTTAATAACAGCTTCGGGCAATTGATAGTCTCGGAATGGATTTCCACCACGCGCTCGTATCGCTTCCATACGGCCTTCTAGCAGCGGATGATCGGGAACACTGAATGGCAGTTTCGTAATGATCACGTTCCGAAGGGCATCGCCAGGTACATCGACCCCTTGCCAAAAACTATCGGTGCCAAAGAGTACGCCCTTCGGTTGCTTTTTGAACGACTCTAGGAGTTGTCCACGCGGCGTTCCGTCGGCTTGGCTATAGATGGCCAGCCCCATTTCGCTCATCCACGGTGTGAGTCGATCGACCATTCGTCGCAGTAGATCGTAGCTGGTGAAGAGTACAAAAGCATGCCCATCGGTGAGGCCAACATAGTGCTGAACAATCTTCGGCAAGATCGCTTCGAATTGAACCCGATTCGACGAGGGGTCGGGGAGATCGTCGAGCAAAATCAATTCGGCCTGATCTCGGTAGTTGAATGGACTACCAAGTTGTTTGGTTCGTGAACCACTCGCACCGACCCGCGACTGAAAGAATTCGAAACCGCCATCGCGGCTTGATGCAAGCGTCGCACTCGTAAGGATCACGCTCGGGACTTTCTGGAACAACATTCGCCGAAGTGTCGGGCCGACGTCGATCGGTGAACAACGCATCACGATTCGTGTTCCCATGCGTCCTTCGGCTTTCTCCAACCAATAAACTGAATCAGACATCTTTTGTTCGAGCCAACTCTCCAACGAGATCGCAAGTACTTCGAGTCGATTCTGCGCGGAAATCATTTCTTGGCGTACGTTCGCATCTTTATGGTCTTTGCCAAAGCGTTCAAGCTGAGCCGCTAAGGCCTGGAGTGGCTTCGAGAGAATATTTTCGATAATCTTCGGCACACGGACTCGGCCATTCGCATTGGTACGATCGCTTAGCCACCCCGACAGTTCGGTGATCGTATCGGCCAATCGATTCGAGCACTCGTAACACTCCTTCGAAAGCTGCGTGAGTCCCAACGCGACTAACAAACCTTTGTCCGTGTTTGGGTTGTAAAGCTTGCGAAGCGTGTAATCGATCTGCGACGTCCCGATGCTCAAACCAAGATGATCGCTCGCGACGGCTTCAATGGTGTGGCATTCATCCATGATGACAGCGTCGTATTTCGGCAAGATTCCGCCACCGGCATCGCGGAGAGCGAGATCGCTGAAGAACAAGGCATGGTTGACGATCAAGATCTGTGCGTTTTGGACGCGTCTGCGCGCCTTGTAGTAAAAGCAGTCATCGAACTTAGGGCATTTACGCCCCATGCAATTGCCGCTATCGCTTGCTACTTCGTCCCACAGTGAAGCACTTGGCTTAAATGCCATCGAACTCTTCGAGCCGTCGTTGGTCGTGCCAGCCCAGTCGACTAGACTTCGCAACTGGTCATGCTCTGATTCGCTCGACAACAAACTCACAGCACGCTGGTTCGCAAGGTCGAGCCTACGCAGGCTCACATAGTTGCCGCGTCCTTTTACTAGGACCGAGCTGAATTCTAGCGGGATGACAGCATTCAAGAGCGGAATGTCCTTCCCCATAAGCTGCTCTTGTAAGCTGATCGTGTGCGTACTGATCACAACGCGACGAATTCGATCTTCCTTGTCCTCTTCTCCAGCTTTTTCGTCTGGCTCCGACATTTTATTCTCGGAGCTCGTCGCGTGCAGAATGGCCGGTACAAGATAAGCATAGCTCTTGCCGACCCCGGTCCCGGCTTCGACAACGAGATGCTTCTGATCTCGCAAAGCCTCGGCGACCGCAGTGGCCATTTCCATTTGCTGCGGTCGATGCTCGTAAGCTGGAATACGTTTCGCGACGAGACCTTTTGGTCCCAAAACGTGCTCAACGCTGATTTTTGTCATGATTTGCCGTTCCCTCGCTTTTCGCAACGCCAATGTATCAGGCGTATCAAGTTGAGCCCACTGCAAACGCGCCTCCCGTTGGTGATTCTGCTGTTGCTCGATAGCATATCTAGCATGAATCCAACATCTGAAAACCCAGCTTGGCCGACGCGAAACTATCAAGCCATCATCTTTGATTGCGACGGCACATTGACCGATTCCATGCCCGTACACTATGTCGCTTGGCACAAAACAATGAATTCTTACGGGATCGATTTTCCGGAAGACCAGTTTTATGCGATGGGCGGCATGCCCAGCGACAAGATCATTCGAGTTCTCGCAACCGAGCAATCCGTAACGATTGATGCTCTACAAGCGGCTCTCGAAAAAGAAGCCGCCTTTGTGGAACGAATGCATCTCTTGGAACCGATTGAAGCGGTCATTGAAGTTGCAAGGCAATATCGCGGTCGCATTCCTATCGCGGTTGCGAGCGGCGGGTTTCGTGATATCATACTCAAGCAACTCGTCCAAATAGGTTGTCATGATTGGTTTCAGGCCATCGTTACGGCCGAAGATACCGAGCGGCACAAACCGCACCCCGATGTGTTTTTAGAAGCGGCTAGACGTTTAGGCGTGCCGCCTGACGAGTGCTTGGTCTATGAAGATTCCGACCTTGGCCTCGAAGCCGCTCGCGCCGCGGCGATGGACTTCATCGACGTCCGTACATTCTATTCTCCTCGACGAATTCCGGTGGAACGCTGAACTTGGCTTCTCTACTTCCCCCGAGTGTAACGCTGCATGCACTCCAAAGTCTCTTGACTGACGTGGTGTTCGATACCTTCTGCGTCTGTTTCCGCCGTCTTGGGATGGACTCCTAAAGCCAACAGGAATGCGATGACGATTTCATGACGGGTTCGCGATTCTTTTGCCAATCGTTCGCCGTTCACGGTCAACTGGACAGGTGCGTAGGGGACGGTAGTGACGAGACCTTCGCGTTCAAGTCGCTCAAGAATTTTTTTGACAGTAACGTGGGAGACGAGAAAATGCTTGGCCAAATCGGTCAATCGGCATGCCCCGCGATCTTCCTGGATGCAAGCGATTGCTTCGACGTAGTCTTCTGCCGTCTCGCTTGCGTGATCGCGGCGCGTACGCTGGTGCTGATTCGATCCAGCTGGATCGCTGGAATGGAGATAAGCCTCCTCGGAAGTTTTGGATGGTACGGTCATAATTTACTCAATAGGATAAGCGATGGATGGTTTCCGCAAAGGCCCGAGAATTCGTTCAAACAAACTCAAAAGTGATGTCGGAGCATTTTCGACACTTTTTGCTGATCACCACTTCTTCCACCGTCTTACGCTCGTTCCCAGGCTCCAGCCTGGGAACGCACTG
>JANPLJ010000980.1:0-1813 GCA_031426475.1 Pirellulaceae bacterium
GCAGCGCGACGCTGCCCACGACGATCGACCTAGCAACGTTAGGCCAGGTCGGTCAACCAGCTGGGGTCACGATCTTCGGCGCGAACGAGAACGACGTCAGCGGCTATTCGGTGAGCAGCGCGGGTGACGTGAACGGGGACGGCTTTGACGACCTGCTCATTGGGGCCTTCCAGGCCAGTTCGTCCGCTGGGAGGAACTACGTGATCTTCGGCAGCGCGTCGTTACCCACTACGATCGAACTTGCCACATTGGGCACAGCCGGAATCACAATCTTGGGCGCGGGAGTGAATGACCGCAGCGGCGTGTCGGTAAGCAGTGCGGGTGACGTGAACGGAGACGGCTTCGATGATCTAATTATTGGGGCCTACCTGGCCGACGCTGCGAGCAATCTCAAATCGACTGCCGGGGACAGCTACGTGATCTTTGGCGGTGCGTCTCTCCCCTCCACCATCAACTTGTCCACGTTGGGATCGGCCGGGATCACGATCTTTGGCGCGGAGGCGTTGGACTTAAGCGGCCGTTCGGTGAGCAGTGCTGGCGATGTGAACGGTGACGGTTTCGACGACGTGCTGATTGGGGCCGTCCTTGCCGACGCGGCGGGCAATGCCAAGACGTATGCGGGCGACAGCTACGTGATCTTCGGCGGTGCCACACTGCCTACCACCATCGATCTGTCCACTTTAGGAGCGGCAGGAGTCACGATTTTTGGCGCGGACCCCGATGACCGCAACGGCGTATCGTTGAGCAGCGCGGGTGATGTGAACGGAGACGGCTTCGACGACCTGGTCGTCGGGGCCAACCGTGCCGACGGGTTCGGAAACCTCAAATTTGGTGCGGGGGAAAGCTATGTGATCTTTGGCGGTGCGTCTCTGCCCACCACGATCGACTTGGCCAAGCCAGGAGAAGTCGGGGTTACGATCTTCGGCGCGGAAGCGGGTGATATCAGCGGGCAATCGGTGAGCGGAGCCGGTGACGTGAACGGGGACGGCTTCGACGACTTGCTCATCGGGGCATGGTTTACAGGCGCGTCGGGTAACCTCAAACCGAGTGCGGGGGAAAGTTACGTAATCTTCGGCGGCAACGGATTCACGTCCTCGGTTACACATCCGGGAACTGCGGCGTCAGAAACGCTGACGGGGACTGCCGGGATCGATTTCATGGTCGGCGGTCGCGGCGACGATACGCTGGTCGGCGGCGGTACGGACGTCGTGATCGGTGGTCAGGGCACCGACGTGCTTGCGGTCAGCGACGTGAGTTTCAAACGGATCGTCGGCGGAACCGGTAGCGATACGCTCCGTCTGGATGGAAGCGGGCAAACGCTCGACCTGACTAGCTTGAAAGACAATCGCATCCTCGGGATTGAGCAGATCGATATCGCCGGCAGCGGAAACAATACGCTGACGCTAAGCTATCGCGAAGTATTAAATATCTCGGATGAGTCGAATACGCTCGTCGTTCGCCGCAACGCCGGCGATGTGGTGAACAGAGGGAGCGGTTGGACTCAAGGCGCGAACCAAACGATCGGACCAGACACATTCAATGTCTTCACGCAAGGGCAAGCCGTTCTGAAGATTCAAGATTCTACAAGCGTATCAGTCGTCAATCGACAAATTTTCTACAACCGCTCGACGAGTGCGGTTTTCGGGGACGGAACGGGAAACCCGATCAATGCCATCGATTCCACCAAGTCGGCGTTGTTACCCAGTCAGACGACTTCGTTTGCAAACTATACGAATTACAGCAGGGGGTTGAATGGCTTGGTCGTCGACGTTGCGAATCTTTCCGGGACCCCGACGGCGGCTGATTTCCAATT
>JANPLJ010000981.1:0-7329 GCA_031426475.1 Pirellulaceae bacterium
CAGCAACCATCGTTCAGGAAAACGCCGCACAACAGTTACCTTGGAAAGGCCGGCGGCTCGAGCAAGTGGTAAGATCTCTGTCGTCGAGAACGCAGCCCGTACCGATTGCGGACCATCGAAATGCACAATCGGTGACCGCGACAGGATTTGAACTCCGGCTCGAGCCATCCAATATCCCAGACGCGATCGATTGAGATCGTCTACAATAATGGCATGGCATGCGAGTTCCTTCATTCGTCGCAAAACGCGTATCGCATCCGAATCGCTGAAATGATGCAAGAAAAGCGAACAATAGACAAAATCGAATGGCGGCCCCTCGGCATGAAACACGTCTTGTTGATGAAAGCTAAGCGAATTTTTTGGGTTCCTTGAGACTAAGGATGCGAGCGCTGAATCATTTCCATGCAACTGCCTCGCATAGTCGATGGCGGTGGGACTGATATCCCATCCCTCGATATGCCAATCTCCTGGCGTAGGTAGAAGTTTTGCCAGGCCATACGCGACATCACCGCAACCGCAACCGAGGTCGAGGATTCGTACCGACGGGAGCCGCAATGTATTGGAATACTGGATGATGCTGCGAGCGATTGTCGAAGCCGTCCTGCTAATGCGGTTGATTCGCCGCAGTCCGTCCAAGGCTTGACGGTGTGCTGCCGCGTCGAGTCCTGGGGCGTCCATCCGTTCAGGTATGAGATATCGAGACTTCATGTCGTGCCTATCGGATTCGAAGTCTGCGACTTTCCAATGACCGTTCCCCAAGGGCTCATCAGCAACGCAGGTAGTACGAAAAGATCCCCGATGATCGCACCGCTTAGCATCGCAATCATCAACTTCGCAAACTGTTGAGTGGGCAAAAAGCCAGCAAACAGGAATGGTGCCATCGATAGACAACTAATCAAAGTTGTGTGGAGCATCGCAGCGGAGCAAGCTCGAAACGATTCCAATACGGCCTGCTTTCTTGACGAAGTGTTGCGCAACTCCCTCATGTACCAGCAGATGAAATGCAACGTATCGTCAACAGCGATTCCCAGTGCGATGCTTGCCGTCAAGATACCCGCAATATCAAGACTCAGCCCGAGCCAACCCATGATGCCGAAAACGAGCGTTACGGGAAGAACATTCGGTATCATCGCCAACAAGCCACCTCGCCAGCTTCTAGTGATCCACATCATGATAGGAGTAATCAAGACGAATGCGGACAGAAAACTGTAACCGAGATCTCTCAGCAACGTGACTTGCGTTTGATGCATGATCGGAGTCAATCCTGTGTACTGTAGCATAACACCGCTTTTATCAGAAACGTCTTTCATGACCGCATTACAAGTAGTCTTTACCACCGCCACCAGCTCGCCGTAGTCTTGGGAACTTGTTGCGGATACTTTCGAAACCAACCGCCAGATTTGACCATGAGAGGTGTCTGCAATCCATTTTTGTTGCTTCAATTCAGATAAATTGCTTTCGATCGCCTTCCGTACGGCTCCTCGTCGAGCGACTGCGCCGACCGACCTTTGATCCGTCCAGCTGGGCATGAAGCTGACCGCCGACAAAACTCCACCGACTTCTGGCTGTTCACGGAGCGACTCAGAAATCCGCGCGAGCCATTGCAATCGTTCAAAGGAAGTGAACGGGCATGAGGGAGGGAAATTTACCAGGACTTCGACCGTCGAAATGGGACCTAAGTTTTCTTCAATCCAAAACATGTCTTGGTTGACGCGGCTTTGAAGCGGAAACATGTCGCTGAATTTCGTTGACGCCCTCAGCCAATAAACGCCGCCAAAAGAGGCGACAAGTAACCCTACCGATGCGATCGAAATCGGCGATGCAACGCGTGCAATGATGTCGATATAGTTTGTGATAAACCTTCCAGCTACGAGATTCGCTTTGGTATGCTCGTCGGTACCGGTCGTGGAGGCGCGACCAGAGATCGCTTGGAGTTCCCCCGTTTTTCTTCTCGCAATCCAATCGATTGCTGTTGGGAAAACGAGCAATAAGAAGTTGGTGGCAAGCGTCAGTTCAATCGCCGAAAAAATGCCAAATTCTCGGACCGGCGCAAGTTGACTGGTCCATAACGATCCCATCCCGAAAACCGTGGTAAGGCTCGAAAGCATACATGGCTTCCAACCCAGCAACACCGCGCGAGCACTTGCGCTCGACGCGTTGATCGATACGGAATCACGATAGTAGTTGATCAAATGGACCGCGCCCGAAAGTGTAAGCATGAAAACGAGCGTCGGAAGAACGATTAGAACAGCGCTAAATTTATTTCCGGTATAGTAGACAAAAGAGATAGCAATCAGTTGCCCGAGGCCCGACAGGACAAGTACGCACAAAGCATATCGCAGTTGTCGCAGGCAACACCAGGCCAGGACCAGTCCAAGAACGCTCGACGGAGGAACCAAGCGAATCAAGCTAGCCTCCGCTGCTCGGTCGACTGCGAAACTTTCGTAGATGGTACCGGCAATCTTGAGCTGGTCGCGTCCTAAGCCCTGCGTCTCATCGGCTGCAACGAGCACATCTTCGATCGTACTCGCTTGTTCGCTGACGCCTAACTCCGTCGGACGAACGAGTACGGCGGCTGTCCCATTTTCACCGATCATAAAGCCGCGGATTCTTTCACGAGCTTCATGATCGCTTAGCCGAAGTGGAGGCTCCGTCAGTTTTTCAAGAATAAGTTCGGTTGACTCGATGCCTGCGAAACGTGGGCGTTCCACTTCGCATAACTGTTGTAACCTTTGTCGAAAATCGGCGAGTCGCGAATCTTGAACGGTGCACTCATTCCAAGTGATCAAGAGGAATTGATCGTTGCCAAACGTTCGCACAAACTCATCGTACTCTTGCCGCTCGATACGTCCTTCCGGAAGCCATTCGTGCACTCCAGAGGAACCTATCGGCAACCTGACAATGGCCAAGATGCCAAAGGGAACCAAACACACCATCAGGAGCGTTGAATAAAACGAGATTCGCTTAAACGTTATCAAGCATTGAATCTTTGCGTGATTGGGAACGGGATGGGGTTGGCGTAAGTTGCAAGAAAGGGCTATAGTCCAATCTCGAAGTTTGCAAATTCTACACGCTAACGAGGTACGACGAATATGCTAAATTCGAGATACAGAATCTTTCCTCTTCTAGTCCTGATCGTGTTGGGCAGTTACTACTTCGCGATTGCCGCCGTTTTGCCTGCTTATGCGCAGGGTACACCTACGCCAACACAGGTGAATCGCGATTTCAGCCGTATCTACATCTTTGTCGACAAATCCGGCGTAGTAGGGCATTCCCATGCAATCGAAGGAAAAATCGCCGAAGGAAAGCTTTCGTTTCGTTTGGGAAACCAAGGTAAGTTAGTATTCGATATGACTAGCTTCGACGCAGATACACCGCGAGCCCGCCAGTATATTGGACTCGAGGGAACTACGGACGATTCGACGCGATCCAAAGTTAACTCCAACATGCTGGGCGCTGAAGTGCTCGATATCAAAAAGTTTCCAACGGCGAAAATCGAGAACGTTTCGATTCAAGCAAAGACGGGCCGCAGCAGTCGCGATCTCCCAGAATATCTTCTGGCTGGCGATTTTACCTTGCGAGGGAAAACCCGGCGTATTGAATCGATCTGCGATCTTGAACTAAAAGATGGATGGTATCATTTGCGGGGCGACTTTAAGATTCGGCAATCGGAATTTGAAATGAAACCATTTAGCAAAATGCTCGGAACTATCGGCGTTGCTGATGAGCTTGTGATCTACGGAGATCTTTGGATCGTGCCTGAATGATTGACTGCCCCCATATTGAAAAATCCGTCATTCGGAATCATTACGATATCGTAACGCTCTTTTATCGGCTGATGTGGGGGCCACATATCCATCACGGGTATTGGGATGCCGACGAGTCATCGTCCGTCGCCCAAGTACAACTGACATCGCGTTTGGCTCAGCGCGCCGGTATTCATTGTGGCGCCGTGGTTTACGATATCGGCTGCGGGATGGGCGGTTCCAGTCGATGGCTGGCGCAGAATCTTCAGTGTTCCGTCACTGGAGTTACGCTAAGCCCTTTTCAACGATGGTGGGCAACGACTGCATCTCGGTTTAGCAATGTTCGGCCCAAGCCGAAGTACCTCTGTGCAGATGCCGAAAAGGTCGAGTTTCCGCGTGAGAATGCAGACTTCGTTTGGAGTATCGAATGTACCGAGCATTTGTTCGATAAGCCTCGCTTTTTCAAGAATGCGGCCCATTGGCTCAAGCCCGGTGCTCGATTCGCTTTGTGCGCGTGGTTGGCCGGTCCAGCTCCTCTGACCGAATTGCAAGCGGATCAAGCTCGAGCCGTTTGCAAAGGAATGTTTTGCCCGTCGCTCGGTAGCCAGCACGACTACGTGACTTGGTTCGAAGATGCTGGATTCAAAGTTGTCTTGCAAGAAATTTGGACCGATCGCGTCAAACAAACGTGGGAGATATGTCTGCGGCGAGTCGAACAGACAGGGGCTCGACGCTTGGCAAAGCTATTAGGCAAAAATCACATTCTCTTCTTGGATCATTTTGAGTCCATCCTAACAGCCTACAACTCAGGCGCAATGGACTATGGCGTTTTCATTGCCGAGAAGCAGACATCGTGAGCAACTTAGTCGATCGCACTGAAATATCCAGCTCGCTTGTTCGCGACCGAGCTGCGTTTCCTGATTCGAAACCGGTGCCGAAGAGTTTTCCGCAAGCCGCCAGCTGGGACTCACCACTTGGACGAACCGCTGGAATTGCGTTTGGTATTGCAACACAACTCCTGTTTCTTTGGACTGTCATCAAGCTGTTTTCGTTCTTGCGTGAAGGGAGCATGGGGACATCAAACCCGTTTGGGCTCTGGGTAGACTTGCTACTGGCATTTGGATTTGCCATCCCACATAGTTTGCTTCTCGCCCCATCTATCCAGCAGCGAATCAAACGAAACATTCCAGCGGGCCTGCTCGGGTGCCTTCATTGCACGATGACTTGTTTGTCCCTTTTGGTCATGTTTCGGTTTTGGACCCCTATTGAATCGAACATTTGGAAAGCCGAAGGGGTGTGGAAAACAATCATCCTGACCGGGTTCTATGGTTCGTGGATTGCTCTGTCGTATAGCATTTCGCTTACGGGATTTGGCTACCAAACAGGGCTCACCCAATGGTGGTACTGGCTCGCGAAAAAGCCAGCTCCGCGTCGTGAATTTGTTGTTCGAGGGGCATATCGGTGGCTACGTCATCCGGTATACATGAGCTTTCTCGGACTGATCTGGTTTACACCAACGATGTCCCTTGACCATGTGATCCTGACGGCTGTTTGGACTGGTTACATCTATGCCGGGAGTTATTTTAAAGATCAGCGATTGCTTCGTTTTATCGGTCGGGAATACCAAGCATACGGAACTCGCGTTACGGGGTTGCCCATCATCGGGATCGGGCCGCTCAGAAAAATGCGAACATAGAATCGTGGGTCAGCGGCTCCGCCCGCTGACAAAGTGCCAATCTAATGTTTACTAAGGTAGTTCACTTGCGATGTTCGTATCTGGATCTGCATGTAACACACCTACCTCCAATGCAAATCGCACGAGTTCGGCTCGCGAATGTATTCCAAGCTTTCGCATCAAACGCGCACGATATGACTCGACCGTCTTGACACTTAACGTGAGCATGTCGGCGATCTGTTGGTTTGTCATTCCTTGTGCAACCCAGGTGAACACTTCGCGTTCTCGTTCGCTTAAATGTTGAATAGACGGCCCATGGCGATCGGTAACTTCCGGCGTTGCATCAGTCTCGCTGTCCAACGACCAATCGGTCGAGGAATAAAACTCCCCTTTGGTTGCAGACCGAATGGCTGTCATCAGTTCGCTGTCTGCGGCCTTCTTTAACACAAAGCCGTCCGCACCCGCTGCGACTGAGGCTCGAAAGTAGGCGGGGTCATCGTGCATGGTCAATACGACGAAGCGGGTAGTCGGCGCAAGCTCCTTCAGCTTGCGCAGCAGATCGAACCCACTGCCGCCAGGCATACTGAGATCTACGGTCATCACGTCCGGGACACATTCTTGGACGACACGAAAAGCTGAGGTTGCGTCATACGCCTCGCCAACAACTTCCATGTCCGGTTGACTTTCCAAGAGCATTTTCAGACCGGAACGCAATACCGTGTGGTCGTCGGCGATTACAATACGTAGCTTGGTCATCTATTACTTACTCCCTTGCCCAAGTAAATCCGTCATTACTGGCTTCTGGATGGCCGGCGAATCGCGAAGCTCGACGAGGACTTCAATCGAAGTACCATGACCGACCGTGGAACGAATCGTGAAATCGCCTCCAACGGACTCTGCTCGTTCTCGCATACTGATCAAACCAAAGGGTCTGCGCATCGCCTTTGCCGATAAAGTTTCGTCTGTGCGAAAGCCACAGCCATCGTCGTCGATGGCCAAAAGCAATCGCGAGTCATTGAAACCTACCTTCATACGAATGTGCTTCGCAGATCCGTGGCGAATCGCGTTCGTGATCGACTCTTGGGCAATGCGAAAAATGGATGTTTCTACTTCATTGGACAGACGATGATTCTTGAGTTCATCGACGTCCAAGTCGATCTCGACACCGCTGGATTCTCGCCAATCCGTCGCTAAGTTTGCCAGTGCCGCAGCCAAACCTAAGTCATCCAATACGGTCGGGCGCAGGCCTCTCGCAAGCGAACGAATGGCGTTGTGAAGCTCAAGTCCTGTTTGGCGTATCCTTCTCGCATGCGTCACGACCAGCGGGTCTTTCGATATCTCTTCGATGGTTCGCAGTCCCACCGTGATCGACGTCAAGAGCTGACCAAAATTATCATGAAGGTCGCGAGAGATCTCGCCAGCCTTCCTTTCCTCGGTCGACATCGCCCAAGTGAATAGCTGCTTTCGCGTCTCTGCAATGGTTTGCAATGGGCGAACCATCAAACCCCAGATGCAGGGAGCCAACAGGACAGTTAGCAAAAACGCATCGATTCCCGCCATTCCCCATTTTCCAAGCCTTTCGCCAGCAACCGCAGGTAGAACGATCATCAGCGACCCTTCGATGAGAAAAGTAATCGCCAGAATCAAAATCGCCATTCGCCATGGTTGTAAGATCCAGCGAATCGGCGTTGACAGGTCGCGAACGCGGTACATAGAACACTCATCGACAAGCAATTTCGAAGCTCGAAAAGTTCTATGATAACACCGGCCCTGTGGAACGACATGCCGGGCACCTCGTAAAGCTAAGGCATTTCACGACAATAAGTTACCGAAAGCGAATGGTAGCGGAAGGGCGTAAGCCCAATGCCACTGACTTTGGTAGCGGAACGGCGCGAGCCGTCCGGTTTC
>JANPLJ010000982.1:0-8895 GCA_031426475.1 Pirellulaceae bacterium
CTCCAGCGCCAAACCGCCCGTAGGGCACCTGATCCAAAATGCCACACCAACACTTTCAAAACTCGCGACCGGCTTCGCCGTCTGATCGCCGCTGCGCGAAAAATATCCGCCCAGAACCGCTCGGCATATGCTTATTTAAGGCCTAGGACGCTAACCCGTGCGGCGATGGGGACAAGCCCCCCGAGCATGCTATCGATGGAAAGCGGAGGGCTTGCCCAGTGTGAACGTTCTCCTTGTACAATGGTTGGAGATTGTTCTTATGGTCCTTTGCTTTTCGGCCTTGTTTGTTTTTTATGCAGATTTTATCGATTGTCCTTGTCACTTGCGTCCCGGCTTTTTTGATCAGCGTTGTCGCAGTGGCTGGGGTGCGCCGGGCGGCAGAGCGGTTGGGGTTATGGGATCGGCCAGGTGCTCGCAAAGTTCACACGTCGCCTGTTCCGTTGGGGGGAGGGATTGGGATTTGGTGCGGGTTGGTGGGGACTTTCGCGTTGGGGACGGTGGCGGTTCTGCTAACGACATACTCTTCGCTAGGAAGTTGGCTTCCCGATTTTTTTCGAGAGCATCAGCGTGGCTTACTGAACAAAGTCTTCGATGTTTGGTGGTTGTTGTTGGGCGGGACGGTGTTGGTCATCCTGGGACTTGCCGACGATCGGCGCGGGATTCCTTGGCAGGTCCGTTTGGGAGTTGAGTTCGCGGTGGCTGGGTCGGTTGTCTACTGGCAGGGGTTGCGATTGACTGCATTTATTGGATTCCCTTGGTTGACTTCGTTGTTAAGTGTCTTTTGGATTGTGGCGTTGATCAATTCGTTCAACATGCTCGACAACATGGATGGTTTGAGCGGTGGAGTGGCGGCGATTGTTTCGGGGATGTTGGCATTGATGTTGTTGATTCATCCGGACCCGACGACGCTGCGACCTCAGCTTTTTGTGGCGGCGATGCTTTTGGTGTTGTGTGGATCGTTGCTCGGTTTCCTAAAGCATAATTGGCCACCGGCCAAAATCTTTATGGGGGATGCGGGAAGTTATTTGGTTGGATATTGGATTGCGATCGCAACGCTTTTGACAACATATACGGGCTATCGAGGATCGCATCCACATGCAATTTTGGCACCTTTGTGTGTATTAGCGATTCCTTTATACGACATGATCAGTGTGATTTGGATACGCATTCGAGAGGGGCGAAGTCCGTTTGAAGGTGACAAGCGGCACTTCTCGCATCGGCTTGTTGATTTGGGGATGAGCAAGAAGCAAGCGGTGTTGACGATCTATTTGGCGACGGCAACTTGTTCTTTGGCGGCAATGCTGCTGAATCGAACGGATTGGATCGGCGCGGTGTTGATTTTGATGTTAGTGTTGGCGACGTTAGCATTGATCGCTGTTTTGGAAAGCCTTTCGCGGAGCAATCATGAACGTTGATGATCGTGATACTTCGAAGCGAATCGGCACCGCCAGGGCTGTGGGGTCAGGACATGCATCGGTGTTGATGCTGGGGGTCTGTTTTTTAACAGGCATGTTGTTGGTCCTTGGTCAGTTATTGCCTGGGGGGACGCAGCAAGTCGCAAGTGGCGAGTCGCTCCCGCAATCGCTGTTGTGGTTGTTGGTCGGAGCGTTGTATGCGACGGATCGGGTGCTGGCGAGATTCGTATCGGTTCAAGGTCGACTGGTGGCGGCGGGGGAAGAATCGTCGGCATCGATAGAACAGAGATGGGCAATACTACTTGGTGTGGGTTTGCTGGCCTGGGTCGGTATGTCGACTTGCAATGTTTACGGTCATGGCAACTTGCGATTTGCCGTGAACGGATGCTGGCAGTGGATCGCGTGGGCGGCGGCGATATTCGTTTTCTCGCGAATCATGATTTATCCGCGTATTCAGCGAAGCGTTCAATGGCTAATGATAACGCTGGCTTGGTTGGTCGCGATGCATGGGTTCTATCAAGTTTTTGTCAGCTTGCCGGCCGATCGCGAACGATTTCGTTTGAACCCGCAAGAGGTGATTCGCGAGCTTGGGATCGACGCGCCCGCCGGTTCTTCCACGTATCTGCTTTTCGAACAACGATTGCAAGACGATTCGCCGACGGGGCCGTTTGCATTAACAAACTCGTTGGCTGGTTTTCTAGTTCCGTGGATTTTGGTTTTGTTTGCACAGGCATTTCGATCGGAAGCGTGGTCGGGCCATCAGGGCTTTCGTAGGCTCTTTGGTTTCTTGGTAGCAGTCTGTCTTTGCCTCTGTCTGTTGTGGACGAAGAGTCGAACAGGTTGGATTGCATTGGCGGTAGGTGGGTTTGCGATCATCGCGGGAAATCCGTCGATCTTGAACTCGGTATTTCGCAGTTGGCAGGGGTTGTTGTTTGGGAGCGTGCCCTCAAAACATTTGGATCTTCCAGAAGACGTGGCTAGTCGACTTGGTCGAAGATTTCAGTGGCGAGTCCCGCCGAACCTTGTCGCGTATCTTATGCCACTCATGATCTTGGTGGGTTTGGTGATCACGGCTGTGGTGGTTGGTCTGCGAACGTGGGATCCGAAGCTATTCAATGAAGCTGGTCGGTCGTTGGCGTTTCGATCCGAGTATTGGCGAACGACGATGCGGATGGTTGCAGACTATCCATGGTTGGGGGTAGGGCCGGGTAACTTTCAGTCCCACTATGCGATCTACAAGCCCGAATTGGAATCGGAGACGATTGCTGATCCTCACAATTTCTTGCTTGAAACCCTCGCGACGGCCGGTTGGCCAGCTTTGTTGTTGCTCGTTGCAACGGCGATCGCATTATTGCGACCGATGATGATACGAGCAGCGACATACGCAGTAGAGGAGTCGTCTGGACGTGGAAAGGAGAAGCATAGGGAAATCTCGGTAAGGGCAGGGGGGCTTCGGAACTGGTTGTTTGCATTGTTGATCGGAGCGATTGTCGGCGCGATGGCGATTTGGTTTAGCAATGGAGCGCTAGGGCCGATGCCAGACCTGACTCCATACATGTTTACGATTCCTGTTGCGATTGCGGCCTTGGGACTTAGTCTGGCTGCGTCGGAGCGTTCCAGTGACGTTTCGGACCAGACGACACTAGCGGCGGTGGGCTATGGACCAGCTTTGCTGGCGGTACTGGTTCATTTATTGGCGTCCGGTGGTTGGATGACGCCGGGGATAGGCAACACGATTGCGATCCTCGTTGCAGGACTTTGGGTGGCTGGAAATCGGTCCGAGCAAATAGCGAATCGCGAATCGATTGCATCGGAGAACGTGCTGTCGGAATCGTCATTGAGTTTGAATCCCTCCGTGTCAAGCTTTGGTGCGTTGATGGTTGCATGGCTACTAGTCGTCGCGTTCTATCTTTCGGCGTGGCTACCCAAGCAGCGATCGGAGCAGGTCGAGGCAGACCGAGTCAAGGCTGGTCAGATCGACGAGAGTCTTGCGATTGCGATGCTCAAGGCGGATCCTTGGAGTCCTATCGGGTATCGATGGCTTGCCGATGTCCGGCTTGGGCAAGTCTTACGCGAGGCGATGAGCGGCGGGACTGGTACTGTGGCATTGATGGATAAATTTCAGGAAAGTGCGCAAGCCTATTTCGGGTCGGACCGTGTCAATTGGGAAACGTGCGCTCAATTAGGACATTGGGAGTTGGTCCTTTCGCCGTTTCATAAGGAGAGCTTGAATCGCGCTTTGGATTATTATCGCGAAGCCACACGTCGGGCTCCCGGGGATGTCGGATTGCTCGCGCAAGCGGCGTTGGCTGCATGGCTCCTTGGGGACGGTTCCGCCGAACAAGAGTTTCTCTCGCGAGCGGAGCATATTGATTCCAAGGTCACGCACTTGGACCGTAAACTGGCCAAAGCGATTCTCTATTGGCCGGAGAATGTCGGGCCGCCCTCGACGAGAGTGGCTCCTGGCATTTGGAAATCGGCGCGCGAAACGAATGGCTTGCCGGTGGGGTGGGTGCGAGCTGAACCTGTTGTTCGTTTTCTTCGTAGCCAGCTAACGCAGAATCCAGAGCGGAGTATTCGGTAGGGGCTCGAACGAATGAAGATCATATGAAGAATCGTGCTTCTTCCTATTCGATTTGATATTCGAGATAGACGGAGCGGTTTCGCTGGCGGCGGATTCCGCGTAAGATTTGACGACTTCGGTTTTGGAGAGTTTTTGGTACATGCGAACGTTTTTTATTGCATTTGTCTTGTCGATCTTCGGTGGTGGGCTTGGCTATTGGCGAGCCACTTCTGAGCATCGTCGCGTTGGTGACGTGGTTGGCGATAACCTTGATTTGGCGTCGCTTGCAAGCGCCACACGCGAGTTCGATGAAACCGCGAAGAAGTCGGTTGAGAGCACGGGCTTGGTATCGGCTGACTCGATTCCGAAAGTCGAAGTGATTGGGGGAACGGAGTTGGACTTTGGGACGATGAAGGTCGGTACGGAGCGGTCGCATAATTTTCGTATTAAGAACGCTGGGAAAGCACCGCTGGAATTGGCCGTTTTAGGCAGTACTTGCAAATGCACGATCGGTTCGCTTGAGAGGTCCAAGTTGGAGCCGGGCGAGGAGACTCAGGTCAAGTTGACGTGGAAAGCGGAGGGTGTCCTCCGCGATTTTGCCCAGACGGCGAAGATAGGGACGAATGATCCGAGGCAGACGGAAGTTCTTTTGGCGATTCGCGGAAGGATCGGTCGTACCTATATTGTCGAACCGGAAGAGCTAAGTTTTGGAGACTTTTCGACGCGAGAGAGCTTCACGAAGACATTTAAGCTTTATAGTTGTGAGGAGACGGAGCTTGTCGCTTCAGGGTACTGGGCTGATCTCGATCAGCCACTGGTAAAAGTCGAAAGGACCATTCGTCGATTAGCTAGCAATGAGGTCCCAGATCTCGCCGACGCAAGATATGTTGCTGAATTTCAGGTAAACGTTTCACCTGGCTTGCCTGCCGGACCGATTAACGGTCAAGTCCATATAGAGGCCGGACCCGATAAAACGCCGATTTCTGTGCGTTGTAGTGGAAAATGCGTTTCCGATTTGAGAATCATTGCGGGAACGAACTACGACCCAAAGATTAATACTCTGACGATGGGGACGTTCAAGAGTGAAGAGGGCGGGGAGCGAACTTTTATGATTGCGGCACGAAAGGCCGCAAATCAAAAGGTCGAGCTCAAGTTAAAGGAGATTTTCCCGGAGAGTTTGAAGGACTATTTTGAGGTCGAAATCGGCGAGCCGACGGATAATGGCACTCAATCGCTATTTCGCGTAAACGTAAAAATTCCTAAAGGTACACCTGCGTTCAACCGAAACGGGACCACTCCCGCGAACTTTGTCAAAATGTTCTTCGAAACGAATATGGAATTTTCGAAAAAGATATCGATCAATCTGAGATTGATCGTAGAGGAGTAAACAGAGCCGTTCATGCTTAAGGACTATTTCCTATCGATCGCTTTCGGTGTCGCGCTGTGCAGTTGTTTGACCGCTCAGGAGCGTGGGGGCCTGTTCAACCGTCGTTTTCCGCTGAAGCCCGGAGCGACACAGCCGACCGAACCGGCGCGTGCCAATCCTGCAAGGCCGACCAATGCACCGGCGAGGTCGCTTTCACAACCGACGCTTGCATCACCCGCGATTATCGTTCCGCCCGCAACTCAAGTTGTCGAAGCCGAAGCTCAGAAGGATGCTGTCAATCCGAAGCTAGCCTCGAATCCCTTGGCGGACAATGCGGTTGGTTCGCGATCGTTGCTTGCAAAAGAGCCGGTGCCGAGCACCGAGTCATCGATTGTTGTGGCAACCGAAGCCGAAAAGAATCAGAAGATCGTTGAAGGCTGGTCAGCGCCTTGGGCCTGCTTAGTCCTTACGGGGCGCCAGCATGGATATATCGAGCCCTGTGGTTGCACCGGTTTAGAGAACCAAAAAGGTGGTTTGAATCGTCGCGATACGCTTCTTCAATCGCTAGTCGAGCGGGGGTGGGATGTCATCCCAATCGATGCAGGCGATCAGGTTCGGCGATTTGGTCGGCAGTCGGAGATAAAATATGCAAAAACGGCGGAAGCCTTCAAGCTGATGAACTACCGAGCCGTCATGTATGGCGAGGAGGAGTTGCAGCTTTCATCGAGCGAATTGTATCTGACGCTGACGGACAAGAACGGTGATTTCAATAGTCCATTTGTCGCGGCGAACGTGGGAATTCTCGAGCAAGATCGGCCAGATCGATACAAGCTGATTCAAGCCGGTGGCCGCCGAATCGTCGTTACGGGCGTACTTGGCGATGATATGAGGAAAGGTCTTCAAAACCCAGACATCATGGTGAGTCCTGCGGTTGCTTCGCTCAAGAAGATTGCGCCAGCGATCCAAGCTTCGAATGCAAGTTTCAAAGTCTTGATTGCGCACGCTTCGCTCGAAGAGTCACGCCTTATTGCCCAGCAAGTACCGATCTTTGATCTCGTCGTGACGGCGGGTGGATTCGGTGAGCCTTTGTATAAGCCTGAAGCCATTCCGGGTACCAAGTCGGTAATGTTGCAGGTTGGAGTCAAAGGAATGTATGCTGGAATCGTGGGGCTGTACGACGATCCAAGTGAGCCAATTAAATATCAACGGGTTGCCCTGAGTTCGCAATTCGAAGATTCGCCCCGTGTAATGGAATTGTTCGCTCGCTATCAGAAGGAATTAGAGCAGACGGGTTTAGCAGGTTTGGGCTTGCGACCTTTAAGTCACCCATCGACGCGAGAATTTGTCGGTTCGGAGAAGTGCGGCGACTGCCATACGATCGCATTTGACAAATGGAAGCAGACACCTCATTCGCATGCTACCGAATCGATTGTCAATCCTCCCGGACGAGGGAATGTTCCGAGGCATTTTGACCCGGAATGTATCGCTTGCCATGTCACCGGTTGGAATCCTGACCCAGAATTTCTTAGTCCTTACGTGAGCGGTTATTTGTCGCTGGAGAAGAGTCAGCATTTGACGGGCAGTGGTTGTGAAAATTGTCATGGCCCGGGATCTCAGCACGTGGCTGCCGAATCCGGCGATATCGAAGCGAACAACGATATGTTGGTGAAGCTTCGTGAGGAGATGCGATTAACGCTCGCCAATGCTCAAGACAAGTGCATTAAATGCCACGATATCGACAACAGTCCGAGCTTCCATCAAGATGGAGCCTTTCAGAAATACTGGGAACAAGTCGAACATTACGGCAAAGACTAGTGCATGATCCAGATTGGATTTTAGGGTAGCCGAATTCGTCAGAATTCGGACGCAGCTCGAAAGGCGATGTCTACTGCGCTTCATCCGAAGTCTTACGACGTCGGCTACGAATTGCAACCTACGATCTAAAGTTGGATGAAGCACTATTGCATGATCGAACTTTCAACTAATGCATCACCCCGAATTTCTCGTCGAGACAAAGAACTCGTGCTTTGATAGACCTACGTAGCGACACAGTGACTCGACCGACTCCGGGAATGCGGCAAGCGATGGCGGCAGCGGAAGTCGGAGATGACGTCATCGACATCGATCCAACGACTCGACGGCTCGAAGAGGTGACAGCCGAAAGGCTCGGCAAGGAGGCAGCCTTGTTTATGCCGAGCGGGACGATGACCAACCAGGTTGGGATTCGCCTTCACTGCCAACCGGGAGACGAATTCTTGTGCGAATATGAGGCGCACGTTTATCTTTATGAGCAAGGGGCGTTTGCGCAGTTGAGCCAATTGGTAGCGCACACGATTCCGGGGGACTTTGGTGTTTTAGAAGTCTGGCGACAGGCGATCGTGGCGGGGTGCGCACCCGCACGCCTGCACAGCCTGAGATGATGGCCAGAATCACAGTCCCGACACTCATCCTGTGGGGGGACCGCGACACCCTGATCCCGCTTTCGGCAGGCCGCTGGTTCGACGCGCACATCCCCAATTCAACGCTGATCGTTTACAAAGGCATCGGCCACATCCCGATGGAGGAAACCCCCGATCAAAGCGCGTCCGATGTTGGGACATTCCTCGGGCGCGCGCTTGCTGGACCGACGCAAAGCTGAAACAAGGCGGCCATCGGAATCGGGAACAGTCATGGCGATCATCGCAGTCTATTCGCTGAAGGGCGGCGTCGGCAAAACGACACTGGCGGTCAACCTTGCCTGGTCGTCCGCCGAGACATCGAAGCGCAAGACTTTGCTTTGGGATCTCGATCCGCAATCGGCAGCGTCATATCTGCTCGGTGCAGAAGGCAAGACCAAGGGAGCTGCGCACGCGATCTTCGCCAAGGATCTCGATCCTGAAAAGCTGATCAAGCCAACCGCGATCGACCGGCTGAGCCTGCTCGCCGCCGACACATCGCTGCGCGGGCTCGACCGGTTGTTTTATACACTCGGCAAGAAACGGCGGCTCGCCAAGCTGCTTGAGGATCAGGAAAAGCTGTTCGACCGGATCATTCTCGATTGCCCCCCCGGCCTCACCGAAACCAGCGAGCAGGTGATGCGTGCCGCCGATCTGATCCTCGTTCCCGTTATCCCCTCGCCGCTGTCGCAACGCGCCTTTGTCGAGGTGACCGAGCATCTTGCGCGCGAGATCAAGGGTCATGGCCCGGTACTGCCGGTTTACTCAATGGTCGATCGCAGGCGTGCGCTTCACAAGGCGGCACTCGAGATGCAACCCAAATGGCCGACCATTCCCATGGCCAGCGCGGTCGAACAAATGGCCGTGCATCGCGCGCCTGTGGGGCAGTTTGCCGCCGCCTCGCCAGCCGGTCACGCTTTCGATCAATTGTGGCGCGGTGTCGAAAAGAAGCTCGCAAAACGCGATTGACCGCGTAGCCGCGCTTACCCAAGGCCAGCCGCTGATGACCATGCCACTAGACCTTCGTCATTGCGAGCGAAGCGCGGCAATCCAGAGGCCAACGCCGCACAGTCTGGATTGCTTCGTCGCTTCGCTCCTCGCAATGACGAAGGAGAA
>JANPLJ010000983.1:0-5030 GCA_031426475.1 Pirellulaceae bacterium
CGATGTGACACCGGGCGACCCGGCATGGCAAGCCGGTTTGCAAAGCGGGGATCGCATCGTCCAGTTGGCTGAGATGCAAGAACCGAACGCAAACCTGTCGTTTGACGACATGCGAGAGAAAGTAGCGCTCGCAGGTTTCGACGATGCGAAGCAACCGATCCCCGTCATCGTGGATCGAGCGGGAGATACCGTTGAGCTCTCGATCGTTGGAACGATGCGTCATGACCCGAACGGTCATTTGATGAACCTAGGAATCTCGATGCCGTTGACGACGAAGATTAGCGGCAAGGCTCCGTTTGACCCGTTGATGAGCGAGAATTGGCCAGAAGCGAAGGAAATTCTGCCTGCGTTGGAACCAGGTGACTCGATCGTTGGGGTCAATGGTGTCGAGCTGCCAAAGTTAGCCGGCGTTGAAGCTCCACTCGAACGCGAGCTGAACCTCGTCATGCATCCGATGTTCGATAAATCGCTCACGCTGCAAGTCGAACGAAGCTCGAAAGGTAGCACTGATAAAAAGGAGCGAGTCGACGTAACGTGGAATCCGCTTCCAATGCGAACGCTCGGAATCGGATTTCAAGTCGGCCCAATCACTGCTATTCAAGCCGGTTCCGATGCCGAGAAAGCTGGAGTCGCTCTCGGCGATACGATCGTGATGTTCAATGGGCAACCGATTGAAGATGCGTTTACACTGCCTTTGATGGTAGCGAAAAAACGCGGTGAAACCGTCAAGCTCGTTTTGAAGCGAGGGCCATTGCCTTCGATGGACAAAGCCGACGACGCAAAGGCTATTCAAGAAGTGGCATTTCAATCCAAGGATAAGACGCCAAGTGAGGGGACCGAGGAATATACGTTCGAATGGAAAGTTCCCGACCAGTTCTTGATGCGAGATACCGGGCTTCAATTCAACCCGGTAGGGCTCGAGTTGCCCGGCTCTGGTCTCGTATTCACTCCGCTTTCCACCGTGACGAGATTCAGTGCCACCGGCGATAGTGAATCGAAATTGCAGCTCATGCCAGGTGATCAAATTCGACAAGTCCGCCTGGAATTGGATGCCGATGAAACGAAGCAATCCCCACTGAAGAAGGCATTTGGGAAAGAGACTTGGAACGAACTCGTTCAAGGTAAAAAACTCGAGGGTGGCTATTCATCGCATTTCCTTCATTCGTTGGTTCAGCGTTTGCCGATCGGCACGAAGCTGCGAGTCTATTTCTTGCGAGACAATACGGTTGAAAATGTCGCTGTGCAAGTTTCGAACGATCCACAGTGGGCTTGGTTCGATCGGGGCCTCATCACACAGCCAGCTCGCTTGACACATCAAGCCAGCTCGTTTAGCGAAGCGATGAATCTTGGAGTTACCGAGATTATCAATAAAGGATCGGGCGTGCTCCGTTTCCTTCGAATGGCGCTCAGCTGGAAGATACCTCGGAAAGCGGCGGCCGGTCCGGCTGGGATATTCTATGCAGCGACCAGTGCCGCGTCGGAAAGCACAACAAAGCTCCTCCTATTCTTAACCATGCTCAGCGCCAATCTCGCGGTCCTCAATTTTCTTCCGATTCCAGCGTTGGATGGAGGCCATATGATGTTCTTGATCGCCGAAGCAATTCGTGGCAAGCCGGTCAACGAAGCATTGCAAATGCGTTTGACGGTCGCAGGGGTCTTAGCGCTGCTAGCCCTCATGATCTTCGTGACCTTCAACGACGTTTCATTCCTGTCCCGACTCTTCGGATGATTCGGTGGGTGCTATTCGATGTCGCCGGGACGTTGCTGCACATAAACGGCTCGGTGGCTGGCATTTATTCCGAAGTGGCAGGACATTTCGGAATTCATATCGAGCGAGACGAGATCTCGCAGCGTTTTCCAGCAGCGATGATGCGCTGGCTAGAAACCGATAGCGACACGCCAACCAACGCAATCGATCAGGTCCAGCGATGGCAAGCTGTCGTTCGCGATTGCTTTCCTGGAGTCGAAGGTAAGCCATTCGACGGACTTTTCGAGGCGTTATGGGAAACGTTTCGTCGAGCCGAATCGTGGCGAGTCGATCAGCAAGCCGAATCTGTGATTCGCTCGCTGAGAAATCTCGGCTGTCGAGTCGCAACGGCATCGAATTTCGATGACCGTCTCCCCGAATTGCTAGGTCAATTTCCTGAATTGGAACATCTCGAACACTACTTTTATTCGGCAAGCGTCGGTTGGTCCAAACCATCGCCACGCTTCTTTCAGCACCTTGAAAGCAAGCTTGAGACGAGCCCCAATGAAATCCTCATCGTAGGTGATACGCTCGAAAATGATGTGCTGGGTCCCAAGCGATGCGGATGGCATTCCGTCCTATTCGACCCAAGCCGGCGACATCCTGAGTTTCAACCTCGAATAGGATCGCTTTTGGAATTAGTCCCGTTTGCAGAGAATTCCTAGTTCGACTGTTCCAAATGTTTCGAATGAGAATCGTTTGTGAGGTAACACGGACCGCAAGCGAGTGGTTTTCCTGTGATTTCGATCATTGAGCCACTACGCATTGTCGGGGGTCGAGAAAGATTGAGACAGGAAAATGTTGGCCTGATATGGCCCCAGGTGATTCTTGAAGATGCTCTAATGCAAGAAAATCGCCTTCGCGACATCCAACATGGATCGTTTTTCGTCGACGATGGACCAGTAGGCTTTTTGGCGATCGAGGACTTTCAATCGATCTCCGTGGCGGCGGGCGAGTTGTTCGATGCGTTTCTTGTCGCCGTAGGTTAAGACCATATGATCTTCCTCGATCGCGATACTTTTCACTGACCAGAGCGTTGCGTCGATGCGGAGTTCGGCGACTTCGAGCAAGCGTTCGACGACTGGTGGAGGTGTGCCGAAACGGTCGTCAAGTTCCTGTCGCAGCTCTTCGAGTTTGCGAACGTCGTCCATGCGGCTCAGGCGACGATAGAGGTCGATCTTGTGCCGCATTTCCGGAACATAGTCGCTTGGAATGAACGCTTCTGCAGGCAGGTTGACTTCCACATCGATCGACAGCTTTGGCGACTGATGCTTGAGTTTGCGTACGGCGTTCTCTAACAGTTGGCAATAAAGTTCATAGCCGACGGCAGCGATATGTCCACTCTGCTGAGTTCCCAAAAGATTTCCCGCACCGCGGATCTCGAGGTCTCGCATCGCGATGCCGAAACCAGCACCGATGTGCGAGTATTCTTCGATCGCATGCATGCGGCGAGCCGCATCGGGATTGAGTTGTTTGTTGCGGTCGACCATCAGGTAGCAATAGGCTTGGTTCTTGTAACGGCCGACACGCCCGCGCAACTGATGTAGTTCGGCCAGCCCATATCGATCGGCAGCATCGATAAAGATCGTGTTGGCATTGGGAATATCTAGTCCGCTTTCGATGATCGTTGTCGATAGAAGAACGTCGAAGCGATGTTCGATAAAATCGATCATGACTTGCTCCAGTTGATGTTCGGCCATCTGACCGTGTCCAATCACGATGCGAGCTTCAGGAACAATGCGTTGCAGTCGAGCCGCTAGCAAGCCCATGTCCTGGATTCGATTATGGACAAAGTAGGTCTGCCCGCCTCGGTTCATCTCTCTAAGAATCGCATTGCGGATAATCGCGTCATCGAATCTGACAACACGTGTTTCGATTGCAATCCGTTCCTCCGGTGCCGTTTCAAGGTTCGAAATATCGCGGACACCGACCAGCGACATATGTAGGGTACGCGGAATCGGCGTTGCAGAAAGCGTCAACAAATCGACATTCGGGCGTTGCTGTTTGAGCCGTTCCTTGACAGACACTCCGAACCGCTGTTCCTCGTCTACGATAACCAATCCGAGATTGAAGAACTCGACGTCCGGTGATGCGATTCGGTGCGTGCCGATAACGATATCGATTTGTCCCTTGGCTAGCTTCGCGAGGATATCCTTTTGGGTCGCAGAAGTGCAGAAACGACTTAACCTCGCAACATCGAAGGGGAACTCGGCCATACGTTCGCGAAACGTTTTGTAGTGTTGTTCGGCCAAAACGGTAGTCGGCACGAGTACCGCGACTTGATATCCGCTATCGACGGCTTTGAATGCCGCCCGCATCGCGACTTCCGTCTTTCCGAAGCCAACATCGCCGCAAATGAGTCGATCCATGGGTCGGGCTGCGACCATATCGCTTTTCGTCGAAGCGATCGCAGTAAGTTGATCGGCTGTTTCTTCGTACGGAAACGAAGTATCGAACTGATGTTGCCAAACGGTATCCTTGGTGAATGCGATGCCCGTATGAGAACGCCGCGTGGCCTGCATCTCCAATAGCTCGGCGGCCATATCGGTAACAGCTTCTTCGGCCGCTCGTTTTTGCCGAACCCAAGCTTGTCCACCGATTTTCGCGAGCTTAGGCTGGCTTTTCGTGCCACCGATGTAACGCTGAATCAGATCAATTTTGTTCGTAGGAACAAAAAGTTTTGTCCCTTCGGCAAATTCGATTTCTAGATGCTCGTTTTTCTGGCCGTGTTTCTCGATCAACTGCATGCCGCGATAGATCCCGATTCCATGCGCGAGGTGCACAACCAAGTCACCGGCGCGGAGATCGAGAAAGCTATCGATCGCTCGCGACGAGATCTTCCGAGTACCGCGCCGCAACGCATGGCGTTTGAGCATCTGATTGACCGTCAAAACGATTGGTCCATCGGGAAGGACTTCGAAGCCCGCTGCGAGCCAACCGAGTTCCAACTGAGCTCGCCCGCCGAGCAACGCTTGGTTCGTTGCTAGTAGTTCGCTCATTCTCTCGAGTTCCCCTTCGTTCCAGCAGAGGACTGTCGCGGAACGTTTCGGGCCGAGCGCTTGATCGACCTGGGCTGATAGCAGCTCGAGTTCTCCGCCAATTCGTTGGACATCGCCGAGCGGAAGGCGAAAGTGCGACCCCTGGCAATCGGAATCGGCGAGTTGAACGAGATTCATATGCGGGCGTTGTTGAATAGCCTCCATGATCGCCAAGGGGCGTTGAAAACGATCTGGGAATGGAACACGTTCAAGAAACGCTTTGGCCGTATGAACAATCGATGTTG
>JANPLJ010000984.1:0-2829 GCA_031426475.1 Pirellulaceae bacterium
CATGTCACTTCTGGACGGTCTCAAACGTCATGAATACGAATATCGATATCGTGTGAAGCGAGCGTTGCGTTCCAAACCGGTCGCCGATGTGAAAGAGGCAGTGGATGAATGGGTAGGCAAACTTTCAAAGGATGACCCGCGATTTCGACATCATCAAGTTGAAGCTCTATGGACCTATCGAACCATTGGGAAAACGAGTCCTGCGTTAATTCGCGAACTTGTGACTTGCGAAAACGCAGACGCGCGCGCTGCAGCCATTCAACAGCTTCGATATGCCGCGGGAGGAATGAAAGATGCAATCGATTTGCTGAGACGAGGAATTCATGATCCAGATGGGCTGGTCCGAATGGAAGCTGTCATCGCAGCCAGTTACATAGGATCACGTCCGGCGTTGGAAGCTCTGTTGGAAGTCTTCCGACACCCGATGGGTGAGCATCTTAGCTATGCGATCATGTGTTCGCTCGGTTCTCGAACGCTTCGTCCTATTTGGGAGGCCAATCCTAAGTACGAAGTCGAAAAACTTCTCAAAAAGCTTGAGAGGTCCGGAGAAATCAAAGAACCACGCGTTACCGCTAGTGAAGCCGAGTTCGATAGCCAAGCGAATCTTCAGACAATTCGAATCGGATGCGAACCAGAACGAATGTTGTTTACGATGAAGGAGTTTACCGCAACACCGGGTCAAGCGATCAAGCTCGTGTTTACGAACGCCGACGCTACAGATCACAATCTCGTGATTGTCAAACCGGGCGCTCTTGCCGAAGTAGGGATGGCGGCGAACGACATGGCCAAAGATCCCACGAATGCAAATTCGGATTTCATTCCGGTCGAAAAGAAACAACTTATCTTGCATGCATCGCCAATGATCGGGCCCACCCGAAAGTCGAAGATCCATGTCTTTCGATTCAATGCTCCTAGCGAACCAGGCGTTTATCCGTACGTTTGTACCTTCCCAGGCCATTGGATCATCATGAATGGTCAGATGATCGTAGGTCGCAATAAAACCGAGATCGAAACGTTGCGAGCTTCGCAAAAGCCGAAGATCATCCAGGAATGGGCGATGAAGGATTTCCCAGAAGTCGGTGCGCGAGTCTCGAAAGGAAAGTTCGACGAGCAGGCCATCGTTCGCGGTATGCAAGCCTTCATGAAGGCTCAATGCCAACAATGCCATCTTGTTTCAGGTCACGGCGTGAACCTAGGCCCGGACCTCACCGAGACGGTCAAGAAGTTTCAGGGTACAAAACTTCTACAGCAAATCCTTGAACCTTCGGTCGAAATCCACCCCAAGTATCAAGTGATCCAATTCTTGCTCGATAGCGGAAAAGTTGTCTCGGGAGTCATCGCCAAAGAAGACGAACAAACGATCTACGTTGCAACGAACTTATTGGCTCCGCAGAACCTAACCAAGGTGACGAAGAGCGAAATCGACGAACGGCAGCCTGCGAAGAGTTCTGCGATGCCGCAGGGGATGGCGAACGTTCTTACCAAAGCGGAGATTATCGACATGCTTCAGTTCTTGGAAGCTGGCCCAGCTCCCGTCGTGCAACATGCAAAGGAAACGAAATAGCGCTACTAAGCAGTGACGATTCTCGCTGAACACCAGTACTCAATTCGCTGTCTCTTCAAATTCGCTGTCGATTGTCTCATCCGCGAAATGAACGACGAATCGGTGCGACTCATTTGTTCACGCTTTATTTGACAGCGAATGAAAAGAGACAGCGAATAGAAAAAGCAATTTCATGAGTATCGTGAGAACAGTTTCTGGAAAGCGATGCAACGCTCCAATCGCTAGGCTTCAAACGATATGCCGTCGTCGCGTCATTTGCGAGGCGAATAATCGGTTGGAATGAGGAATCGATTCTCTTGTCCGTTGCCGCGACCAGTAGGCATGTTGGGGTGTGCATCGCGATATTTCTTCATAAAGCCTGGAAACTCACTCTTAAAGCCTTTCCATGATTCATCGGAAGCTGGTTTGTCTTTATGCGCTAAAAGGTAAATGAAAGCGCTGTTATCAGTCGCGGTCCAGAACTTTACCGTTTGCATGCCATGCCTGGTGAAGATTTCGTTTTCACCCGAGCCAAACCGGTCAACTGTAAACGGCACTTGTTCCGGACCATCGTTGTATTGGCGAAGTTCCCAAAGCCGCGGGGCTCCTGATGCCTTGTTAACAGGTTCGTCGGCAGCCGAGAATTCCGTTTCTCGCATGAAGATCGCACGCGGAGGTTTTGCCAATATCTTTCCATTTTCTTCCGACTTCGCGGCTACGGCTTTCCATTCTGGATCGGCTCGGAAAGCTGCCCAAGAGGCATCTTTGGCTGCTTCATCTTTGTGAGCGATTATGTAGATCAGCAAGTTGTCCTTGTCATCATCGCTCTTGGCAGCTCCTTGGGAAACCGTCCAGTAGATGATGTTTTCCATACCGTGCTTCTCGAAGAGCTTCATCGTATGATCGCGAAATCTGGCATGCAGATCCGGCAACTTGCCAGGATTCGTCGTGTAGAATCTCAGTTCGTAAAGCTTGCCGTCTTTCTTTACTGATTGCACTTGTGCAAACGCAGACGAGCAAACGGCAGAAAAGATCGCTACGAGAAAAGTCATTCGAAGATTGAGGGACATATTGCAGAGCTCCAGGGAAGGGTGGGGGGAATGGGAAGGTATGCGATAAAACGATGCGTCTTTAGGTTCTTTAGGAATTCTAGTGGCTTCAAATAAAGGAAAGTACGTTTCGCTCCAAGAAAGCTAACCAAAATACCTAGTTCTTCAGGCAGTATAACGCATCCATGTGAGTAGCGTGCTCTCGATCGATAGACAGGCGATGGGGGCTTGTCCCCA
>JANPLJ010000985.1:0-4055 GCA_031426475.1 Pirellulaceae bacterium
AACAACAACATGTTCTTCACGCCCGAGACCGGTACCGAACCGGCGGCCAAGGGTGCGCAAATGTGCGTCGCCAACCTTCGCCACAAGTTTCCAAAGGCGGATGTCATCGCAGTTAAAATACTTCCCTGCCACACTCCCGGGAACAAATTCTACGAAGACATCAAGCTGACAAACGCGGCTCTCGATCTTTTAAAGCTCGACAGCGATCCCAAGGTGCAAGTCCTCGATATGTGGGGCGATTTCACCAACGCTGACGGCACGATCAAGAAAGACCTTTTCACGCCGGACAACATTCATCTCTCGCCCGATGGCTATGCGGTGTATGCAGCAAAACTGCGACCGATCTTCGACAAACGGATCGGTAACAAGCAGAAGTCCGCAGCCTCGACTCACCAACGGAAGGAGCAATACTTGCTGTTGAACTACAGCACGAGTATCGACAAGTCTAAACAAACGGATGAAATGATGAACTATGTGCGTGACACGTTCGGCGCGGCGAATCGTGCGTCCGTATTGAAAGTTGGCGTGGCGATCATTTACACGCCGTAGTCACCAGTCTTTTTTATCTTCAAATTGAACAGGGATTCCATTCATGAGACTTCTGCTACTTGCTCTGTCATTGGTACTGTCTGCTACCGCGACCGCAGCAGACCGGCCGAATATTCTCTGGCTGGTTGCCGAAGACTTTGGACCACATCTGGGTTGCTACGGCACGAAGGAGGTCCACACACCCAATCTCGACCGACTCGCAGCCGAAGGAACTCGATACACGCACTTTTATAACGGCATGGTCTGCTCGGTGAGCCGGTCGGCCTTCATGACAGGAATGTATTCCACCAGCATTGGCGCGCACAATCATCGCACCTTCGACAAACAACCGCTTCCTGACGGCGTACGGATTCTCACAGGCTGGCTGCGCGACGCGGGGTACTTTACCGCCAACATCCAGGAGCTACCGCCTTCATGTGGTTTTAAGGCAAGCGGAAAGACCGACTGGAACTTCCTCACCGATGACAAGCCTTTCGAATCGAAGAAGTGGGATGACCTTAAATCGAATCAACCTTTTTACGCGCAAGTCAACTTCCAAGAAACGCATCGAACATATCATGCACCTAGTTTCGCGGATCCATCGAAGGTAGAGATTCCGCCTTACTATCCCGATCATGAAATCACTCGCAAGGATTGGGCCGAGTATCTCGATGCTGCGACGGAACTGGACCGTAAGATTGGTTTGATCCTGGATGCCCTCAAGACAGATGGTTTGGCGGACAACACGATCATCATGATCTTCGGTGACAACGGACAATCGCACGTGCGAGGAAAACAGTTCTGTTACGAGGAGGGGCACCATGTGCCTTTGATCATCTATTGGCCGAAGAACATCCCCACGCCTCAACATTTCACTCCCGGTAGCATCGACAAGCGATTGCTTCAGGGGATCGATCTCAATGCAACGACACTCGCCATCGCAGGGGTTCCCAAGCCTCAGAAAATGCAAGGCCAAATATTTCTCGGCGACCACTGCGAACCCGACCGCCGATACGTTTACGGACATCGCGATCGTTGCGACATGACGGTAATGCGTCTCCGGACTGTGCGCGACGAGCGATATCGTTATATCCGCAATTTCACACCATGGGTCCCGTTTCTTGCTTTCAACGAGTACAAGTCGAAACAGTATCCCGTCTGGGCGTTGTTGTCGAATCTGCATTCTGAAGGCAAGCTTACTGCCGCACAGGAATTTCTCTGCCAAGCAACCATGCCTGAAGAAGAACTCTACGACATGGAGAATGATCCTTGGGAACTGAACAACCTTACCAAATCTGACAAGCCGGAAGTAAAGGAAACGCTCATACGCCTGCGGAGCGTTTTAGATAAATGGATTGAAGAGACCAACGACCAAGGTCGTCATGTTGAGGCTCTAGCCGTTCTGCAAGCGGGTGATTCGAGATTCGTTCCCGCGCGCGATTGGCGTCCACAACCCGGCACGGCGGAAGCTGCTGAAGCGGAAGCATTGCGGGCGGCCGCGAAGGATCAAACGCAAAATGATCAACCACCCGTGACACCTCGCCGGTAATCGAACTGCTCTCTTCAGGTCTCTGGCCTTATGCTTCCTGACTGTTCGTGACCGCAGAGGAATCGAAGCTTCGATTTCCTGCGTGTCATGCAGGTGTCTTCGCCGCTGGACAATGCGATCGCATTAGAAGTTGAGACGGTAGCGGTTTAGACTGAAACGCTGGCTCTGAGCGAAAAGACTGGCTCTTTGATTTTCGGTAGTTGCAACGCACCGTCGCGATCGGCGCAGAAGAGTGGAAAGCGATCTCCGTGTCGCTCACGGTGGGTGGCTAAGGCGACGTCGGGGGAATTGTTTTGCGCTGACAAGTGCCCCAAGCACGCCCACTGCAGTTGACTCGTATTGCAAGTGTCCAGAAGCGCGGCAGCATCTTTGTTCGAAATGTGACCACGCTTGCCTGAAATACGATCTTTCAAGCGTTGGGGGTACGGTCCGAATCGCAGCATATCGTCATCGTAATTGCTTTCGATCAATACCGCATCCAGAGTACCGATGACTTTTTGAAGCCCGCTGAAGACATGCCCCAAGTCCGTGAGCAGACCGAATCGCTTTCCGGATTCGACATCTTCGATCACGAAACATACGCCATCGATAGCATCATGAGGCGTACGCAACGTCTCGATACGGAGCGAGCCAATATGAAACGATTCACCGGATATGAAATAATTAGAATTTCCAATGCAGCCAGTCGAAGGCTTCGCTCGAGTCGCGTTCCATGTTCGTGAATTCGCGTAGACCGGCAAGCCGAATTTACGATGAAACACGCCGACACCGCAGATGTGGTCGGAGTGTTCGTGCGATAGGACCAAAGCATTGCAGTCGCGAATATCGTAGCCAAATTCGGCCAAACGCGACTCGGCAATGCTTCCGCTGATGCCCGCATCAAAAAGCAAACGCGTTTCGCCACTCCGAACGAACACGCAGTTGCCGGCACTTCCCGATTGCAATGTAATGACTTCCATGTACGAAGTGTAATGGGTCCAACCGCAGAGGGGAAGTAAGGCGAAGTAGCGACTGGGCGCACTCTAACAAGCAACCAGCATTTCATCGAGCCTCACGCAACGGATATGCATCTTGTGCTTTCGCATGTCGTGGACTATCGATTGGCAATGCCTGCTGGTGCAGCACTCGATGAAATCTGGACTCGCTACCAAGCAGGGAACAACACATGAACAAGTCGCAGAAAAGTCTCACTTCCACTAGCAAGTTCCTGAGCCTCGTGCTGCGGCATCAGCCGGAAGTTGTCGGCATGCAACTCGATCTAGAAGGCTGGTTGCCGATCGATGAGTTGATTGAGAACGCAAATCGCAAAGGCAAAGAACTTTCGCTTGAGCTATTGCATGAGGTCGTTGCATCTTGCGAGAAGAAGCGGTATTCCTTGAGCGACGATGGCCTGAGGATCCGTGCTAACCAAGGACATTCCGTTCCTGACATTGAGCTCAACCTTGAATCCGTTACGCCTCCGAACCAGCTCTTCCATGGTACAGTTGCCGCGTTCATTGAGAGTATTCGTGAGAAGGGGTTGCTAAAACGGTCACGCAACCACGTACACCTGTCGGCAGACATCCATACCGCCAAGAAGGTTGGAGCTCGACGTGGGAAGCCTGTGATCTTGACGATTCGTTCTGTTGCAATGCATGAATCAGGCCACATCTTTTACCGTTCGGCAAATGGTGTCTGGCTGACGGATGCAGTGCCAGCGAGGTTCATTGATTTTCCAGACCAACATTGAGATGCTCGCAGCCCTGTGGCAACCGTTGAAGTGACAAAAAGGCTGAATTTTGCAAGGTCCGAAGGGGGTGAAATCAAGTGGGAAGGCAACACGAGCATAGATCCAAAAATCGTTGGACATCTTGGCTCGCCATAACGTCGGGTTCTTAGTAGAATCTTCCATTGCTCCTCTCAACTTCCAACGAGTATAGGTGTGGTCAGGCGAAAACGAACAGTCGTCATAAACCCAAATAAAACAAGGGTTTACGAC
>JANPLJ010000986.1:0-1448 GCA_031426475.1 Pirellulaceae bacterium
TCTTCACAAGGGTGATGTCTACTCGGTATCGCAATCCGAGATGCCTGAGCAGGCGCCGATGGCTGCTTTGTTTCGATACTAATGATTGTCGGCTTTTACTCCGATTGTCGCATTTCGCTCCGCGAAAGGAAGTGTCGGCTTTTGCTCCGCAAAATCTCCATTCGCGGAGCGAAAGGCGACAATCTAGCCGTTTAGAAACAAAGCACACAATCGGGAGGGCGACGCTCCTGCGGAGCCACGTTTGAATCTCATGCGATTTGCAACGTTTGACTCGGCAGGAGCCTCGTTCTCCCGTTTCGTCCTGTCATTTCATTGATGGCAAAGGATTGCGATTTTATCGGAGCAGAGCATGTTCTTCGCAAATGCGCCATTGATGTGGGCTATCGCGTGTATGTTCACTGTGCTCACAGGTGGCACAATTGTGCGGATGGTAGCGCTTCGTGGTACAACCGCCAATGATGCTCGACCTCGAGTCGACAGCCTCAAGACGTGGTGGGCGTTGGCAATGGTGTTGACGGCCGCCGTAGTTTTTGGCGAAAAAGGCATTCTTATTCTCGTTGCATCCTGCGGCGTACTGGGCCTTCGAGAATACCTCGGCCTTGTTGGCTGGAAAGCCCTTGGACGCCCAACTGCGCACGTGGTTTGGGTGTTGGTTGCGATGTATTACTTGTCGATCCTGTCGGGACGGGAAACAATGGCTCGGGACTCGGGACCTATCGTGTTTCTTATCGCCTTGGGAGCGGTCAGAGCGTCGCTACGACTCGTACAGGGCTACATCCGAACGACCGCAGCGGTGCTCTGGGGATTGATGCTGTTCGTCTATTGTCTTTCTCACGCATATTTCCTTGTGACGATATCAGACAAGGTCGAGCCCATGGTGGGCCGAGTTGGCTGGTTCCTTTATCTGATCATTCTGACAGAGACAAATGACATCGCACAAGCGATTGTCGGACGTCGATTTGGCAGAACGAAGATTACGCCAATCATTTCTCCAAACAAGTCGCTAGAAGGGTTGCTTGGCGGAATCCTGGTGACGACGGCGTTGGCGGTCTTGTTGGCTCCATCGCTAACAACTTTGATGCACGAACAATCCTCAGCTGGTTGGATTCTTCGTTCGATCTGGTCAGGCTTACTGATTTCCATATTCGGGTTCTTAGGGGACATCAATATGTCTGGTATCAAACGCGATGCAGGTGTTAAAGACGGGAGCAGTCTGCTGCCAGGTCAAGGTGGTATGATGGATCGTGTCGATAGCTTGACCTTTACCGCCCCCGTCTTTTACTACTTTGTCCGAATAGTAATGGGATAACACTGTCGGACTCATCGAAAGAACATATGCCCCCAGAATCGCATTCGAATGAACTCGCGGGAACGAGCGATGATACATATCGCGATCGCATCGTTACGATTCCGAATATTATATGTGTAGTACGTCTAGTCGGGGCGTT
>JANPLJ010000987.1:0-7382 GCA_031426475.1 Pirellulaceae bacterium
GGCCATCGTCGGTTTCAGGTCGCCTTCGATACTCAACTGCAAGCAGGCGTCGTGGATCTCAAATTGCCTCTCGCGTTGAATTGAACCATCGTTGAGTGTGATCGGTGTATCCTCTACTTTAGGCCGTGACTTGTCTACGAAACTCCGAACCAACTTGCCGCGGGGCGATGCCTTTTTAATGGTGCATCCGTGCTCTTTGGCAAGCCCGAGCAGTTGGTCCTGGACACTTGCGAGCTCGGACTCCAAGATCGCTCGTTTGTCCAGTTCCGCGATCGTCGAGTTCAAACGCTCGGCTTCTGCATGGTAGTGCTCTAACCGAACCCTTTGCTCACTTTCCTGTGCAGCAAGGCTCTCTTGGTTCTCAAGCTCGGTTGTGTATCTGCTGTGAGCATCGACATAATTTATGACGATAATGACGAATAATCCGAAAGAAGCGAAGGAAGCGATTCGCCCGAGGCTTCGAATTGGGTCAACTGCGTGCTTTAGGGGTTTTGATCTCGTCATGATTCGGAACTCGATGATTCGTAGTAATTTGCTAGCTATCTTAGTTTGAGACGATATCGGTCGTCGACTTGTCGATTTGGACGAAGATGTAACGGAACTTGACTTCGAATTGCAATAGTTTTTGCGACAGATCGCCCATCGCGTTCACGGATTCCAGCGATACGTCGGAGATGTTCGGAAGCTGCTTGATCGCTGCTAGCATCTCGTAAGTTTGGTCCGCGCCCACCATCGTTCCTCGCAAGGTTACCAAGCTGTCATCGCTGAGAATAAAGCTGTCTAAGCGTGCATTGGCAGGAATGCACGGGGCTAGCTTGGTGATCACTTGATTCCAGGATCCCTCAGCCATTTGAAATTCAAGTTGTTTGTAGTAGTTGACTAATCGCTGTTTCAACTCCCATTCGCCAAGTTCCGACTCGACATTTGAAACGTCGACGGCTGTCGCTGCAACTTCTTGCTTCTTTGCCGCAAGCTTTCGATGATCGTTCAAGTACAGCCCGAATACGAAAAGCATCAAGCCAGCCGCAATCGCGGACGGGAGGAAGTGTGCTAAAAGCCGTTCGGGAAGCGATTTGCGTTGCAATAGTTGAAGCTGAGCCAGAAGGTCTGGAGCCGGTAGGCAATCGGTTCGATCGTCTCGCCATTGGGCAGCAGCCCACAAGGCGAGCACGACCACTTGATTGGTGTCATCGGAGGCTTGAATTTGAATCGCATCTGACAGAACGACGTTAGCGATTTCGATGCGAGCCTGTACTGCTTCCAGCGCACTTCGCAGGGCCCCCACACGCGTGGGTTCCCCGAAAAGATAGATGGATTGCAAGGCCGAGTCGCCTTGGCCTCGAACGCGTTCGCAGAATCGACGTAAACGAGTAAGGTTCGAAGCAATTTGCGTCGCGATATCGTGTGGTTGTTGTACACCACTAATTCGATAGGAGAGCATCAATTGTCCGGAACGCGTGATCGCTAAATCGCATCGATTGTGGTCGACCGAAACAAACAGCACCGGCCGATCTTGATCGACACCGAGTAAACCCAGCGCTCGAGTCACTGAAAGCGTCACGGGTTCGATCGAAGCGAGTCGCAACCGAGCGGTCGAAAATGCGGAATAGATTATCTGTATCGTTCGGCGATTAACAATCGACGTCAATGCATATTCCGAACGATTCGAAGTGACTTTGCTGAGGCTGCCCGTCAGCTTCTCGCCCAGTCCCAGCGACAAATAGAGCTGGCTTCGAACTCGAATGGCCTCAAGTTCACGGTCAACGTCTTCCGGTTCGCCTGTAACAACGCGAGTAACACAGAGACCATCGTCCAAACAGAGACGAATATTCATCCGATGCAGTGAAAACTGTTTGACGAATCCAGCGAGCGCTGAGGTCAACTTCTGGCTCGCTTCGACCGATTGCATGTCGAGCCGTTCGGGGTTCCAGTGGATTCGATGAACCGCTATTCCATTTTGCACGGACGGCAAACCGAGGAATAGACTTTCCTGGTCTAACCAGATGACGGCGGTATTATCGAGGTGCTTTTTTGTTTCGACCATAATTGTTCTTCCGGCGCGCACGCCTACTATTTTAGGTTGTCGATTCGCTGCTGGAGTTGAGTGACAGTGAAGACCAATTGTTGCGTTTTGGATATGCCACCTACAGTTGCCGTCGCTGTCACGGTGATGGTTTGACCACTGGCTTGAATGTCGGCTGTGACCATCGTTCCACTTCGCGGCGGAATCTGTACGGCAGGCAAAGTCCCACGCAAATTCGGATCGTCCAACAGCATCGCAACGGCGCGCTCTGCGCCAGCATTGGCCGCCCAAATAGCCCCAGCCGCACGCTGTTTAGCCGATACCTCTAGGGTTTCAAAGCGAGCAATGTTGAGAATCCCCAAAACTGCCATGCTGCTGATTGCAGCGACGAACAAGCAAACGAGCAAGGCGTAGCCTTGTCGAGGTCTCGTTGGGAATCGTAAAGTCGCGTTTGCTAGGACTTGCATGCGAAACTCTCAATGAAATAGCTTGGAATCAACCTCTGCACCCCTATAGCACAGGCTTCCAGCCTGTGAGAACTTCGTTGTTCACGGGCTGGAAGCCTACGCTACTGGGCCCACAAGGGTAGCTTGGGAATCGCGGCGGATCGTGGTTCGAAGGATGAGTCACGCCATCCAAGAAGAATTTGCTGGCCATCCAGACACCTCAATCGATACAGTCGCTACAACCCTTCGCCTTGCTAATGCTTGCGAATCTTGTTGAGCACATCGTGAGCGCTTGTTCATGAATTGGGATGTAAATTTCGCACGTGCTTTGTTCAGCTGAGATCTTGGCGGGGTAGCCGACTTCGTCAGAATTCGGACGAAGCTCTATAGGCTATGTCTATTGCGATACCTCCGAAGTCTTACGACATCGGCTACTAGCCATCAGAAGTTAAAATTGTCAAAAGTAACTTCCTCGTTTAACGAGGAATATGGAACACAACCATGTCCGAAGTAAATTTCAAAAACCCTAAGACTGAGACTGAGTTGAACGATTCGTCGAAGCCCGATTCTCGGAAGCTTTCAGCATGGGTGCTCGTCGCAATGCCGGTTGGCATTGGAGTCTTCCTAAGCATCGTCGTAAGCTTCTTTAAGTGGCTTCAGGAAGAGAATACGCGACTGCTCTTCGTCGGATTGGATGGGATGCGAGTACCACTCGCCATCGGGTCGGTCTTCGCGGGAGCTATTATCATTGCATTATTCTACGTGCGTCCCAAGTTTAAGACGCTAACGATCGCAACCGCGTTGCTGTTCGTCGTAGCATACGGTTGCTCAAAACTTTTTCGTGTAGACAGCTACTACGGAAACCGCACGCCTCGCTTGACTTGGCGATGGAGTCCTACGCCTGAACAAAAGAGTAAGTCCTACCTAACATCGACTACGTCAAGAAAAACGGGAATTCCAACGGAAAGCATTTTCCTTCCAACCGATCACGATTTCCCGAGTTTCCTTGGAAAGTACCGAGATGCAATCGTCAATGCGCCGGATCTCGCCTCGGATTGGGAACGGCAACCACCGAAACTGCTATGGAAACACCCAGTCGGTTTGGGTTGGTCGAGTTTTGCGGTGGTTGGACACGCGGCCGTGAACCTTGAACAGCGAGACGAGAACGAGTGTGTCGTTTGTTACGATGTTCGGAATGGGGTTGAACTTTGGTGCCACAAGGAAACAGCGAGATTTAAAAATGATCACGGCGATGGACCGCGTTCGACACCGACAATTCATGATGGTCGAGTTCTTTCGCTTGGCGGAACAGGCATACTAACGTGTATCGATTTGGTGAGCGGCGAATTGCTGTGGAAGCGAGCTTCCTTCACAGATGCGGACAAACAGAATCTATTGTTTGGAATGACTGGATCACCGCTCGTCTTCGACGATAAAGTTCTCATCACTCCAGGTGCTGGCCAAGGTGGATCGGCAATCTGCTATTCACTGGCCACGGGCGACGAAGTTTGGCGAAACGGCAATGAACCCGCGGCATATGCTTCACCGATCGAAGTTTCGCTCTGTGGTGAGCGACAGTTGCTTTGCTTCAATGGGGCTGGTCTTCGGTCGTATGATAGGGAAGGCAACGAGCTTTGGTTGCAACCTTGGCTAACTCAGGGCGAAGCACGCGTCAATGTCGCGCAGCCGGTCGTTGTCGAATCGAATTCGGATAACACTCAATCCGACGAAAGCGCACACGTGCTTATCTCTTCAGGATACGACCACGGAACTGCGTTGTTAAAGATTTCGCGACAAAACGTTCGATGGGATTGTGATGTCATTTGGGAATACAAGCAGCTCAAATCAAAACTCTCCAACTTTATCGTATTCGGAAATCACATCTATGGCTTAGACAACGGACTGTTGACATGTATCGACTTGACGGATGGCCGTCGAGTATGGAAACGAGGTCGCTATGGGCATGGTCAAATGCTGCTTATTCGAGATAAACTCCTGATTCAATCGGAGTCGGGAGAAGTCGTCCTAGTCGCCGCAACACCAGATGCGCATCGAGAACTTACCAAATTCCCGGCGCTTACCAGCAAGACCTGGAACCATGTCGCGCTGGCAGGGAGAGTTCTGGTGGTTCGTAACGACCACGAAGCCGCTGCGTTCGAACTACCGTTGAACTAAGGTTCGTCGCGTACCACAAAAAGTGGTCCCGCGGCTCCGCCCGCGGGAATTTGAATCGTCAGCGGACGGAGCCGCTGCCCCACGATCAAGTTGAATCGTCAGTAGCCGAAGCCGTCAGACTTGGGAAGCAATCGCTAGGCGCTCGCTTTAACTTTAAACAGGTTGTACGTCAGATGGGTCTGGCCGTGGTGGTGGGATTCGTGCCAGCTGATAATGTGCAAAACATCCAGCACGGTCAGACCTCGTTCCTTGAGCGGCGGTGGGACCTCGGATAACCTTGTATCGCTGTATCCTCCAAGTGTTTCTTCGAGATGCTCGCGGCCGCGTTGCAGGATATCTCGAATCTCAGAGATCGATGGGATGCTGTCATCGGGTGTGCTTCCGCCGCGAAAGCGTGGCCATAGCTCACTAAAGCTGCCCGGCTTCGAAGGATTCAATCGCTCCGTGGCGAAAATTTCTTCGGTAATTCCTATGTGCATCAGCTGCCAAGCGATGTGAGCCCGACCGGGTCCTGGTCGCCATCCTAGTGCCTGGAGGTTCCCTTCTTGCTCAAGCTTATCTAATAGGCCGAGAGTTTTGGTACGATTGTATCGATAGGCTTGAATATGGTTGGCGATGACGGACATCAGGATCACTCCGTGAGTAAGAGGAAATTCAAATGGTCTACAATATATGCGAGAAATGGAATCAGCGGGACACCCGTCGATCGGCGATTGCGAGTGTGGCTTGGGAGTGGATAGGTTTAGCGATTTTCGTTGCACTTGCTAGTCCGCTCCAAGCACAGTCTTTAGAAAGTCGCGTGCGTCCGCTGATCGATACCCACCGCGGCGATGTTGCGGTGGCGATCAAACATTTGCGAAGCGAACAGAGCTTTATGTTTCGGGAGTCAGAACCGCAGTCGACCGCGAGCTTGATAAAGTTCCCGGTCATGGTTGCGGCCTACCATCAAGTCGAACTCGGAAAACTGTCGCTCGACAAACTCATTACGCTTCAAAAAGACGACAAGGTGCCAGGCTCCGGAATATTAACATCGCACTTCTCTGAGGGAACCGTCTTGTCGTTGCGCGATGCAATACGTTTGATGATGGCTTACTCGGATAACACGGCGACGAATCTGGTGCTCGAAGAAGTCGGTCTAGCGACGACGAACGACGTACTGGCCGAACTGGGTTTCACCGACACTCGGATTCATGCCAAAGTCTATCGCCGCGATACTTCGCTAGCACCCGATCGCAGCGAACGATTCGGACTTGGGAGTACGACCGCCAGTGAAATGGTACGACTTTGCGAAATGATTCAGAACGGGCAATTGGCAAACTCGAATCACACAAAAGCAATGTTCGAGCATCTTTACGCCTGCGATGATAAGTTGAAGCTACGACGTTTTTTGCCAGCGGGCTCCCAGCTTGCGCATAAGACAGGTTCGGTCGATAGGGTGCGTTGCGACAGTGGTATCCTGGAAACCGGACAAGGCCCAGTTGCCGTTTGCGTACTGACAGAAAACAATATCGATCAAAGCTGGGGAGAAGAAAATAAAGCAGACCTTTTGTGTGCCGAGATTGGTCGTGAGGTATTCAAGCACTTCCAATCGGATCCTATCCGGTTGCCGAACGTTGCGATGAAAGAGCTTGCGATCGGTTCCAGGGGCCCGATTGTTCAATGCTTACAAAGAACGTTGAACGCGCAAATGCCCGAATCAACGCGATTGACGGTCGACGGAGAATTTGGTCCTAGCACGTTAGCAGCCGTGAAGAACTTTCAAGAGCGAGTCTCACTGGAACCGACAGGGCGTCTTTCGTTGAATACTTGGAAAAAACTTGGTCCATTGTTGCCCAGCGAAGACCCGAGTCCCAGTTCACCGATAGAAAAGGCAGCCCTCGATCCGATTAACGGACCACCGTTCGTTACTTGCAGCGCATGGGCCGTTACCGACGGAGAGACCGGAGAAGTCCTGCACGAGTTCGAAGGCGATTCGCCTCGCGATCCGGCCAGCACTACCAAAATCATGACAGCGCTTTTGGTGATCGAGTATGCAGGGGACCATCCCGAAGCGTTGGACGAAAAAATCGTCTTTTCGCAACGCGCCGATGCAACGAATGGCTCGACAAGTGATTTATTCGCGGGCGAGGTGGTCACGGTGAGAGAGCTACTGTATGGACTGATGTTGCCTTCGGGAAACGATGCATCCGTGGCCTTTGCGGAACACTTTGGTGATCGACTCAAGCCTCAGGAGAATGAAGCCGGCGGATACTCCGCATTTATAGCTGCGATGAATCGTAAGGCAAAATCACTCGGGCTAACGAGAACCCACTACGAAAACACACATGGACTGACCAGCAAGGAACACAAAAGCTCGGCGCGCGATTTGGCAAAGCTGGCGCGCCATGCTTGGCAACTCCCCCTTTTTCGGGAGATCGTGTCGACACCCGTTTATGAAGCAATCGTGGATTCGGAATCTGGTTATTCTCGATTGCTGCGATGGAAAAATACCAATCGTCTATTGGAAATCGAAGGCTACAACGGAATCAAAACCGGAACTACCGATCTCGCTGGAGCTTGTCTCGTCTCGAGCGCCATCCGTAGAGACCGTCATTTAATCGTCGTGGTGTTGGGGGCGAAGTCGAGCGAAGCTCGGTACACGGAAACTCGAAATTTATTTCGATGGGCCTGGAAAGAAATGGGGGTGGAGTAGTTATTCTTGTCCTTGTCTGACCTTCCGTTATATTCATAAGACAGCC
>JANPLJ010000988.1:0-5056 GCA_031426475.1 Pirellulaceae bacterium
CCTGGACGGACTTGGAAGTCCGTCCTACACACGTAACTCAAAAATTTCGTTTTAAATCAACAGCCCGCGAGGAGGCCGTCTCGCGTTTTAGTAGGCCGGAACAAGTCGCTAGCAAACTTGGATGTTGAGTAAAACGTTGGCGACGCCGTTCCGGCAAACCGAAGTTTCCGATTGCCGGAACAGCGCAGATGATCTTTCTCAAATTGACGAACGCAATTAGCTGCTTGTTCCGGCCTACAGTGGTCTCGAAAGCAAGACGGACCGCGAGGCCGAAGGGGGCGATTTATGACAGGCGCACTAGAACTGAACTCGCGAAGCTAATTCATCAACACGGCGCGCCAGCGAGTGGTCCGCGGCACGCCCGCTTACGAAACGATTGCCATCGATGAAGAACCGCCAAAGCTTATCCTGTGCAACGCTGATTCCGACCCGACGAGAACATTTCATCGTCCAGCGTCGATCTAGTTCTTGCGCCGATGCCTCAAGCCAAATCTCGGAGCTTACGTCTAAATCGATCCCATCCAGCCGACGATCGATCGACATCGCCATACACAATTTTCCCGGCCCGTTGGTCAGTTGCCCGGGCTCGACCCCTTGACGATACTGCGAGAGAATAGAGATGCCGTCAGTCGGCTCGATGGCCCGAATGAGAACCGCCGCCCCACGGCCTTCCCGTTCTGTAACAATGTTCATACAGTACTTGGCGTGGATCGGATAAACATACAGTGTTCCCGGCCTACCAAACATCGCTTGATTGCTAGCTGTTTTGCCGCGGCTAGCGTGACAAGCAGCATCACCGCGCCAGTTGTAAGCTTCCGTTTCGACGATCCAGCCTGCCACGAGCCCTTCAGGCAAATGACGCACTAATCGCTTCCCTAACAAACGCTTGGCAATCGTCAGAGTCGAAGCGTCAAAAAAATCGGCTTTGAGTCGCATGCAACCAACCTTATCAATTCGTGCTAACTGGATATGGACCGGCGTTGGTGAACCTCAAGCCGATAGTTGTGTCACGATTCGAAATGATCGAATCATCTCGGTATCGACTCAACCACCCAGGTCGGCAATCGACCTTGGGGCCTATTGTATTCTACCTGGCTTGATCAATAGCCATACACATCTTGAGTTCAGCGACCTACGTCACCCGGTCAGCGCCCGCGGTTCTTTTGCCGACTGGATTCTCAGTGTTGTACAACGCCGACGAATGGTAGCGATTGAACAGACCTCGACATGCCATGCGTCCACGAATGAAGGACTCCGCGAGTCACTCAACCATGGGGTTCGACTCGCGTTAGATATCATTCACACGAAAATCGAGGACACCGCGATAGTCACTTCATTATCGCAGGAAGTCGAACCAAACGAAGATTCTTTGGAGTTAATCCGCTTACCGACCACCATACGCTTTGCCGAATTGATGGCGACGACCGATCTACGTGAAAAGCAAACGTGGCGGGGTGCCATAGCACTCAAGAGAAGCAACCTGATGAGCAGTTCATTTGGGCTGAGTCCTCATGCTCCTTATACAACCACCGCAAGGCAAGTCCGGCAAGCGGTCGCTCGATGCAACCGTTGGAAGGCACCGATCATGATGCATCTGGCCGAGTCACTCGATGAAATGCGATGGATTGAGAACGGTGACGGCCCATTGCAGGATCTTCTCGACATGGTAGCTGGTCCCGACGTAATTTCGACGAAGGATCGACTGTCGATTGCAGGTTACGTAAGCGAACTATGCAAAGCTCCTTTGACGTTCATTGTCCACGGAAACTATCTGGATGCACCCGCGATGGCTATCCTAGAGGCAAGTCGCGATCACGCGGCAATCGTCTACTGCCCGAGAACCCACGCACACTTCGGGCATTCAGAGCACCCATTGCTGGAATTGCGGCGTCGAGGGATTCCGGTTGTATTGGGAACCGATTCCCGAGCATCGAATTCTGATCTCTCGATTCTCGACGAAGCGAGAAAAGTGCAACAGCTCTTTCAAGAAGTCTCGGCTGCCGAGATCATGTCCATGATCACCACGCGACCAGCAGATCTTTTGGGATGCGCAAAGGATTGGGGATACGTACGGCCCGGTTGTCTTGGTCGACTAACTGCCATTCCATGTCACGCAACGCAATCGAGTCATGTTTTGGAGGAACTGCTGCGAAGCTCGCATCCGTCCAGACCGCTCGAAGCCGTTGTCGGTGCGTTGACATAAGAAAACGTCAATAGGAAACAACGACATGTTTGGTTGGACGAAAAGCAGTAGACGTCGTAAGCTCCTCGAGCAGCCTGTTGCGACTCAAGAGCGATCGAATTTAAGTCGATCGCTTTGGCAGACATCCTTGCTTTCGCACGAAGACCGAGACAGACTCGCCAAGTGGACTCGCATTTTCATCCACGAAAAAAACTGGGAAGGCTGTGAAGGCCTCACGGTAAACGACGAGATGAAGCTTGCGATTGCGGCCGCCGCAGGCTTGATGGTGATTCGCCATGCTGATTGGTATTTTGATCACACAACGACGATCCTTGTCTATCCTCGTCCGTACGTGGCGACAGTCGATCCCAAGTTTCAGAATGCTCGATTGGGAGGTGAGTTCGCTCGGGCTGGCGAGACCGTCTATCGAGGGCCCGTGGTCCTGAATTGGCAAGACATCCGTCGATCCGCAAGTCACCCCAACGGTGGCCACCATCTCGTCATTCATGAGTTTGCCCATCAGCTGGACATGATCAACGGACCAAGCGCCGATGGCCTGCCACCACTGCCTAGCCACATCGACGAACAGGCTTGGCGAACCGCCATGCATAACGAATATGAAGCAGCCCGCACCATGGTCGCAGACGGCTATCGCATTCTCATGGACGACTATGGCCTAACCGAAGAAAGCGAATTCTTCGCAGTCGCCAGCGAACTCTATTTTCAGTCACCCAACGAATTCGCTGAGTTTCACCCCAACGTCTTCGAACTACTCAAGCAGTTTTACGAGATCGATCTTCGGGTGTCGCAGACATAAATCCCAGGAATGTCATGGTCCTGGACGGACGCTGGCTGGGGACACGGATCACGTATCAATACGTTGAGGGGGGAGTGGTTGTGTCGTGGTGTTGTAAGTCTAGAATGATGGGCAAGAAACAGCATGCCTGTGATTACAACGTCTATTCCGGAATCAATGTCAAACGTTGAAAATCATCACTGATGACGCAACTTCCCCCATCTACTTCCTCCATCCAACAGGAATGGAATTTCGCTATGATCAACGTTGATGAGATCCCCAATCCCTCACCCTCTCAGTTGGCCCAACTCCCGCGCAAGATGGGTTTCTTTCGCTCAGTGAATGAATCCCCGAAGACGCTAAGCCCCGCACAGGTCAAACTATACAACGAGCAGGGATACGTGATGCCCTTTCAAGGTCTCGGACCGGATGAGGCTCGTGAAATACGAGCCTTTTTTGATGGAGTGCTTGCGGCATTCATCGAACTGGGACGATCCAGCTATTCCATCAACACAGCTCACCTACGCTTTGCCCGGATCTATCAGTTGGTTCAACATCCTCGAATTGTCGATGCCGTGGCTGACTTGCTGGGAGAAAATGTTGTCTGCTGGGGTTCCCATTTTTTCTGCAAGATGCCTCACGATGGAAAACGAGTGCCCTGGCACCAAGACAGTACGTATTGGCCGCTCAGTCCAACAAAGACAGTAACTGTCTGGCTGGCAATTGATGATGCCGACCCAGAGAATGCAAACATGAAGTTCATTCCTCGTTCGCACCTTCACGGACTGATCGATTACGACGAAAACCAGGATGCCGATACTGTGTTAGATCTGGCGGTGAAGAATCCGCATTCATACGGCGATGGCGAAGTCGATGTTCAGCTAAAAGCCGGGCAGTTTTCCATGCATTCCGATTTGCTACTACATGGTTCGGAGGCGAATGAGTCAAACCGAAGACGATGTGGACTCACCATTCGTTACGCAGCAGCAGATGTAACTACATGGTATGACTGGCACAAGAAAGGCTTTGTCGTGAAAGGCAAAAACATCAGCGGACAATGGGCAAATCCCGCTATGCCGAACCACTAACGCCCAGGCTCCAGGAATGGGAACCCAATCAATTGCAGGCTCTGCCTGCTGAGAGCATCGCTGCGTCAAGCGATTCGGGAGGCAGGAGCCTCCAGGCAGTGCGTTCCCAGGCTGGAGCCTGGGAACGAGCGTAAGTAGTGTAAGTAATCGTTGCGTCATGAGGCGTGGCGTTGAATATTTCCAAGCAGCGATTCGGCACATGCCTTAGCGAATTCGTGATCGTTGATCTCCATATTCAGCGCACGGAGTTCGACGTTGTCACACAATCCCTCTTCGATCGCTTGGAAAATCGCTGCATCTGCCGCGGGGTCGTGAAACGGCCCTGACCCTACAAATTGTCGAAAGTCTTGACGACTTTCGCTACTAGCCAACCCTCGTTTTTAGCGATGAAGAAGCACTAGGGTGACGACCACTCGGGCTTTGGATGGCGTTGAACTTTGCATGCAGATCGTTGCAGCGATTGGACCTCGCGAAGCACTTCAGCGATTGTTTCGCTGCTGTCGAGCGATTCGATTTGCCACGTGAAAGTGCGTGATTCACCGCCAGCGAGTGTTACGACGCGTCCTTGCTGCTCTTCAAAGCTTCGCGGATTTGGAAAACCCGTCGCTGGCTCAAGGCCGGTGACGTACCCGTCCTCGATGGCGACGGTGTTCTTCCATAGGTTGAGATAGGGGAGAGTACTTGTGTCATATCGCAGAGCGACCGCTTGTGTCCGATTCGCATTGTGCAAAACCGTGGTCGTCCAACCGCGGCTGTCGGTACATGGCCGTGCGAAATAGACTTGTTCGCTGTAACCCGGCGTCGGAGCATCGTAGATATCCCAACGATCGATGTCTTTCGCTGCCCCGGCGTTGCGAGGGGCAAGCTCGTCGAGCGCTGCGACTACCTTCGAGCCTTTTTCCAGCAAGGGCCGGCCTAAGTTGATGTGATAGAGCATTTGCATCGTCGCCGTTTGCGATCGCCGGTTTGTGACCACGTCCGTACAGTCGA
>JANPLJ010000989.1:0-2512 GCA_031426475.1 Pirellulaceae bacterium
TGGTGATGTATCGCCAAACGCCCTGAAAAAGTCTGTCGGTCATGTTGCGTCTCCCGTCGCTGGATGAATCACCAATCGGATAGCCCGTGCCAATGCATCCCAGGCGTCGACCTCGCGAACCAGTTGCGTCCGCCCCGTACGTGTCAGCTTGTAGTACTTCGCCCGCCGATTTGACTCGGAAGTCCCCCATTCCGATTCAATCCACCCTTTTCGTTCCATCCGGTGCAGGGCAGGGTACAACGAGCCTTCCTCCACCGACAGAGCCTGCTGACTCGTTTGCTCTAACCAACTCGTTATCTGATAGCCATGCCTGGGCCCAAACTGCAACGATTTCAGGACGAGCATATCCAACGTCCCCTGCAACAAGACCGCTTTTTCATTCTGTTTCACCGCTATCTCCCATTCCAGATTCGCTCTCCCAAAGAATGACTATGGGAGAAGTTTAACAAGCTTCCATAGAATGTCAATGGGAAGGATCCCGTCGTGACCGCGTTCTTTAAGCCGACGCGTGTCACCATTCGTCGTTGTACGGATTCCATCTTTCGGCCACGACGACATTAAGCGATCTTCGAAGTTGGTTCAGTTCCTGTTCGGTGAATTGGTCGATTGCAACGTCGACTATTTGGCTCGATGAAAAGCCTGCTCGCAGCAGACCTTTCGCAGTTATATTCGTATTGCTCAAGTTGAGTCTGTAGATCATTTGCTTTTTGCCGGCCAATTTCTCGAGCGCTCTATCTGTGATTTCCGTACTCGCTAAATTCAAATATTGCAGATCGCTGAACTGCACAATCGCATCGATGGTTTCGTCGTCGGCGGATGAACCGCTCAGATCCAGCAAGTATATTCCGCTGGCCACCCAGCTCTTGAGGAAATGCCCGGTAAACTGTTTACTATTGAGTGAAAGTTGGTTCAACGAAAGTGGATTGGCCCCCAACCCTCGCTCCGTAATTCTACCGCCACCGAGGACCAACCCCTGTATCCCCGACCCAGCGAAGAGCGGAAGAATTGCGTCGGTCAATTCCGTGTCGCGAACACTCAACGTGTAAGTGATCTGAAGCGTGGCGACGGCTGGTGAAAATGTCTTATCGGTAATCTTGGTGCGGTCTAAGTTGAGCCTCAAGATAGCCGGATGTCCTACAAACCCACTTCCATCGATTGGATTGCCTGCAAGATCGAGCGACCCTTGAGTTGTAGTCTTCCCAAATGATTCTTTGACTCCTAAATCCGTTATCCTGTTATTTTGCAATCGAAAGGATCGTGAATAGGAATCCGCGCTGTTAAGATTCGTATTCTTGACAAGTCGTATCAGTTCTTCGTCATCGATTCCTAGGTCGCTTAAATCGATCGATTGAATGGAGAGTCCATGCAACTTTAAACCAAGATCGCTTAATGCTTTAACGTCCAGTCTTGTCCCGGCCAATGATAAGCGTTTGAGTCCTTTGAATGGAGCGAGTTGGTTCAATGCCTCATTTGTGATCTTCGTACGACTAAGGTCAAGTCCCGTGAGATTTGGAAAAGCTTTCAACTCGCCAAGAACCTTTTCCGTGATTTGAGAGTCCGCAAACGAAAGCTTTTCTATCTCCTCCCACTGCACAAACTCTTGGATCGAATCGTCCTTCGCATCGCGCGGCAAACGGAGTTCGACGACCTTCCTGTCCCGAAACGTCATGGAACCACCGCTGGCAGCGATTCTACGGAAGATGTTGTTTCAGATACCATAGTTCGTTCTCATTGCCTCTGGGCAACAACAATATCGACGATGATCAACGCGTGATCGGAGAACGCGGAGCGTTTCACATGATACCCCAGCACATCGACAGTCCTCTTCGACGCCATCCAGCTCGTGTGGCAACCAGATCTCGATTCGACGCTCATCCTCGACCCTTGACTTGCTGCCGGAGGCAGCAGGTCGAGGCAACGCTGTGAAGGATTTAATGTAGCCACATTCGTCAGAATGTGGAGAGTCGGCGCTTCCATCCACGTTCTGACGAACGCGGCTACGCCAGAACTCTTGGAAATCAAATCGAAATAAATCCTTCGCAGCGTTGAGTCCGAGGGTCGATAGATTTGGGACGGCCACGTTCTGATGGCCAAACATGCTCACCGTTGACGCAAGGTCAATGGTGTCGACCTATCGTACCGACGGGTCGGATTTGGTACTGTGATTTCCTGCGTCCAACTCGAGTAATTCATCGGAAGATTTGACGAATAGAGTTCCATCCCGGGCTCCAACCTGGGAAAGCATTGTCTGGAGGCTCCTGCCTCGTCTTCGGCTTGGTATCTACACAATTTTCAAGAACGACTTTGACAAATACTGTTTCACTCTGCCGAATAGGCAAGTCCCTCAGTCGCGAATGCGACGGCATTTCTAAGCCTGGGGTGAAGCGAGTCCTCGAGCGGAACCCCAGGTTTGCCGGCCCCTCTAGCCGCAAGTCGCGAATGCGACGACATGAGAAACCGTCGCGACGCTGAAGACCATGCCGTCGCGTTCGCGACTCAGGAATCGATTCGG
>JANPLJ010000990.1:0-3288 GCA_031426475.1 Pirellulaceae bacterium
ACCACGTGTGAACAATAAATCAAAACCACGTACGCCCTTAATTTAGTGCTTATAACACGACTTTGCAATCGCGAAACACACGTTACCGATTCAATCTGGCGAATTGGACTGAAGTTCGAGTCCAAATAACGCTAGTTTATACACGAATCCCAATTGACGACATTGGTGTCGTGTTATACATTTCGCTATACGGTTTTTGACTTTGTTGGAACGGAGGGCTTATGAACACCGCCAGTGCCTTGATTATCGCGTTTCCGATGGCCATGCTTCTCGCGTCGGGAGCTATTCCCAATGGTTGGGCCAATCGCCACGGCGAATTCATGCGACGCTTTGTCATGCTATCGGCGGGGTTAGCCTTTGGGGCGGCTTTGATAGCGATCGTTCTTTTGGTCGCTCGGGGGACGTTGGACATCAAGGTTTTTCAAGTCAACGTGCCGTTGCCACTATCGATCGGACTGTATTTCGATAGTTTGGCCGCAGTGATGTTCCTTTTGGTCAGCTTTATCGGTTTCGTCGTCATTCGCTTTTCACTGCGGTATCTGGATGGCGATGCAACTCAAGGGCGTTTCATGCGATGGATCAGTGTGACACTGGGGGCGGCGCTGGTTTTGATCGTATCCAGCAACCTAGCCATGTTCACGGGCGCTTGGATCCTGACAAGTTTTGGTCTGCATCAACTGTTAACGCACTATGCAGATCGATCGGCGGCTATTCACGCAGCTCAAAAGAAGTTTTTGATCAGTCGATTGGGGGATTTGATGCTCCTACTTGCTCTGTACTTCACGTACCAAAAATTTGGCACATTCGAGTACAGCGAGGTTTTTGAGGCGGCGAATCGATTGCGTGAAAACGTCAATGAAAGTTGGACCGTTTCGCTGATCGGAACGCTGTACGTCTTCGGCGCCATCACAAAATCGGCGCAGTTCCCCTTTCATAGTTGGCTACCAGACACCATGGAAACGCCGACACCGGTTTCAGCGTTTATGCATGCGGGCATCATCAACGCAGGTGGCTACCTCGTGCTTCGATTGAGTCCCTTGGTTTCGCTTTCTAATATCGCGTTGGATACGCTGGCACTCGTGGGCGCAATCACGGCTCTCTTTGGAGGGACGGTCATGCTGACACAAACAAACATAAAACGTTCGTTGGCATACTCTACGATCGCGCAGATGGGCATCATGATGTTGCAGTGTGGCCTAGGTGCTTTTTCAGCGGCATTGCTCCATATCGTAGCTCATTCACTTTACAAGGCCTATGCCTTCCTCAACTGCGGAAGCGTGCTGGATACAGCGTCTCGCACCAAAGTGAAACCACATTCGATCGACCTCAAGCGATCTCTCGTTTGCGTCGTCCCAGCGATGGCTCTTGCTGCAATCATCGTCGCGTTGTTTAGCCGATTGCATGCAAGTGTTTTGGGGCATGCGACCAATACGCTTGCGATGGAGGTGATATTTGGGCTAGCGTTAACTCACTTGCTTTGGAACTCCTTTGTTGTTTGGCGATGGCGAATTGCAATCGATGGCGTGCTTTTAGCTTTGTGGGCAAGCTTTTGTTACGTAGCTGCCTGGACTGCGACCGATCTTTTCCTTTCGAGCTCGGTTTCGCAGGTTGTAATCGCCCCTTCCTATTGGGATCGAGCCGTGATCGGGCTGGTTGTGATCGGGTTCATATTCGTCTTAGGACTTCAGATTGCATTGGTTCATTTTCGTCAGTGGCCACCTCTCCAGTCACTCTACATCCATACTTCGAATGGATTTTATTTGGATATCGCCGTTCAGAAATTGACAACGCGCATTTGGCGGAGCTTGCCTGCTTAAACGTATCGACGTGCCGTGCGCCTGAGTAACCGTTTACTAAGAATAGGGTCTTTCAAGAATGGCAAACACAGTGTCGGAAATACTCGTTGAAAGCCGTCTCTGCGACGAGCCAACCGAGAGTCAATCCATGAACAAACATGAGATTGAGTTGCTAATCGAAGCCATCTCGAGAGTGCAGAAGGCAATTGCACCGCTTTGGCCGCTCCGCGACTACGTTGCCGTGAATCCTTTCGTGGGTTGGGGTGATCTTCGTTTTCTCGAAGTCCGCAGTCTGTTGCGTGAAGTCAGGAGTGGCGACATCCTCATGCCGCTGTCGTACTACCGAAGCGCGTTTTTCGGCGACACCATCACGATGGCTGATTTGGAAGACGCTTTTGACGTTTGCTACCAAGACTATCCCGACCAATATGCTCATCGAGATTTGAACGCGTGTCTTGGTAGACTGCGAAACGAAGCGAGCTATTCGATGCGAGAGCGCGGCGAGCGAAAGTACTGGACTATTTCAGAAGCCATCGATCGAGACAATGGCAAGGGTTGGACGGGACTGGTTGTCAACGAAATTTCGAGACATTGTGCGGCCCATTTCGACGAAGGGCAAGCGGTATGGGAAAGCCCTTGGAAAGATTCATCGCTCTACGATGCTTGGCGAAAAACTGCGGTCTTGGATCGTCGTTTTGAGAGACTAGGCGTGGCCGGGTTTCGTGAATTCGTCTCAAGCTTGCCGACGAACCCATCGAATGCGATCGCTCACATGCTCAGGAAGTTACAAGTGCCGAGCAAGCATTGGCAGATGTTCTTGTTGTCTGAATTGTTGTCGATCCCGGGCTGGTCGTCGTATGTGAAGTATCGAGTACGCGAGGAAGATATGGCGGGCCGGCAAAATGCCGATTTAATCGGTCTCCTTGCAATTCGATTGGCTTACGACGTTGGACTTCATGAAGCACCGTCGATACCCAATGCAGACCGAGTTTGGCCCGCCACTTCTGGCTACGATGGGCAAGCTCGGTATACACTCCGCGGAATCAGCGACGACGTTGCGACCCGCTATCTTTTTCAAGTTGCTGCCGAAACGGCATATCGAAGAAGGCTTTGCGGCTCTATCGGGAGTATCAGTCGCGATTCAACGAGTTCACCGGTTCGAGCGAAGGTTCAGATGGTGTTTTGCATCGATGTTCGATCGGAAGTCGTTCGGCGTCATCTGGAAACGGTATCGGACGAGATTGAAACTTATGGGTTTGCGGGGTTTTTTGGATTACCGATGGAATATGTTTCGATGGGAGAGTCGAAAGGTTCCGCCCAGTGTCCTGTTTTGCTAACGCCACAGTTTGCGGTTCAAGAAAAATTGCGAGATTCCAACGCTGTCCAGCAAACAATGGCCGTCACTGCCCGTGAGCGTATTCGATTGCGACGAAAGATCTGGAAGTCGTTTCAATCGTCGGCCACATCTTGCTTCACGTTTGTCGAATCTCTT
>JANPLJ010000991.1:0-8263 GCA_031426475.1 Pirellulaceae bacterium
CGAATAAACGCCGCGCTGAACGCTTAGGGAGATAGTAGACTCGGACCGAATTTAAAGAGGCTATAAATTTTAGAGGCCGAGACGCTCTCTGCCTCGTCAATACTCTGAATTCATCGAAATTTCTCCGATGCAGCGACTGCGAGCACATCACAGCGTTCGTTTTCGGGATGACCTGAGTGTCCTTTGACGTGATGGAAGGTGATTTCGTGCGAGGCGGCTAGCTCATCGAGCTGTTGCCATAGCTCGACGTTCTTGACAGGTTCCCAATTCGAACCGGACTTGCGTTGCCATCGGTTTCTCTTCCAGCTTGCCATCCAAGTCTTTAATCCGTTCAGGACATACTGGCTGTCTGCGTACAGATGAACCGAACAAGGTCTGCTCAGCGCCTGAAGTCCCTTGATAACAGCCATCAATTCCATTTGATTATTGGTCGTCATCGCTTGCCCACCCGATCCTTCGCGTTCTTTTCTGGTCGGACCATCGCGTAGAACATAGGCCCATCCACCGGGCCCTGGATTGCCGCTGCAGGCTCCATCGGTATAGAGCTCGACTGTTCGAAGTTCTACCGGTTGATCGATGCGTTCTCTAGGAGCTTTGGAGGCTCCGGGTTGTTTTTCGCGCGGTTTGGCCATATCGGAATGCAACTATCGGAAATCGAAATCAAGGGTAGGAAAAACGTTGTTTAGGTGGCGGGGCATTCGATTCCGATACGGTCGTCGAGGGGCCGCTTGGCGAAGCCGCGGTCGGAGGAGCAAGCTCGTATCGCTTCGGAAGTGTCACACGGAAAGTACTCCCTTTTCCGAGTTGACTTTGCAACGAAATTTCGCCCCCGAGAAGTCGGCAAAGCTCGCGGACGATGGATAGCCCCAGTCCCGTCCCCGAGTATTCTCGCGTGAGGGCGTCACCGTCTTCTGTGGTACGGACCTGACGAAACTTTTCGAATATCGCTTCATGATCGTGCTCGGCGATTCCAACGCCTGTATCGTTGACTGTGATACGAAACGTCGATTCGTCAAGCGATCCGACAACGATCGTGATGATACCACCTTGAGGTGTAAACTTGATTGCATTGGAAATCAAATTCGTAAGGATTTGTTGGATCTTGGCCTGATCCTGTTCAACCAATAGGCTCGGCGACTGATAGGAATCTGTTTCATGGACGTCGCCTTTTGGAATCTCAAGTGCATCGTTGAGACTCGGAGATCCTAAATCGAGTTCGATCTGCAAATCGATGTTTTTATCTTCCGCCAGCGATCGAACGACTTCGCATTGTCCCTCGACCAGATGCACCAAATCGAATCGCGTTGCTCGCACTTCCATTTTGCCAGCTTCGACCTTCGCGAGGTCGAGGATATCGTTGATCATCTCAAGCAATAGTCGTCCGCTTTTCTGAATATTCGCGGCATAACGCTTTTGCTTTTCAGAGAGCGTATCAAATCCCTGGAGGACGTCGCTGAATCCGAGGATACTATTGAGCGGTGTTCGCAGTTCATGACTCATGCTCGCCAGAAAATCGCTCTTCAATCGATTCGCTTCATAGAGCTGCAGATTCACCTGGGCTAGTTGGTCGACACGCGTATCGAGAATTGTGTTGACTTTCTGGAGTTCCACCTGCGTTTCTGTTAAGTGGCGTAGCATTCGATTGAAGGCGTCGGAGAGTTCGTAGAATTCGTCATCGGTGTCTATTTCGGAACGCAACGAAAGATTGCCACGCGAGACTTCGTCGCTGACATCGCGCAAGTAGCGCAACGGTCGAATGACAAGCCGATTCAGGATCCAGTGAATGAAGAATAGACTCAGTGCCAGCGTCGCGAGGCCGACAGCCGTCATGATTGAATAGCTCCAAATCGTCCAATTGCGAGTATCAGCGTACGGCATCTTGACGCGAAGAACGCGGAACGGCATCAAAGATTCGCCGGCCTGGACGTCTAACGATCTGGAAACGTGGCAAATCAAGCATCCACTATTAAAGGCAATTGGATGGTAGTAGTAATAAAAATCTCCGACGGGACCGTGTTCCTGAAAAAACAAATCGCTTTGGTTCGGACCGACGAGGCTAAAATCGACAGGTGAGATTTTGGGGTCGGCTGCGCCGCTCTCCCGAAAGTCGGTCGCATCGCCGGGGGCAGGAGAGCCAGGGGTTTCCGCGTTCGATATGCCATCGGCAGCCTGAGAAAGGACCTCCTTCTGTTGAGCGGCTTTCTTTTCAGACTTGGATCTTTCAATAGCAGCAGCGATTTTTTGCAATTTGTTGAGATCGATTTGGGATTTTGCCGCTTTACCCTGCAATTCTTCGAACTCGTTTCCATCTTCGAGCCTAAGCAGCTCGAAATCGATTGCGGTGTCCAGCATATCCTTACGTAGTTCGCGAATGACAATCGCCGTGTCTCGCATCTCTTTTTCGAGTTCGCGAGCTACTGGTTCATTGTCGTTTGGATGGTGGGGCGCAAGTTGGGCTTCGACGTGCTTGTTGTAGATGAACAACTTTGAGAAATCGCGAGCTCTCGTGCGTGTCATTTCAACCACGAGTCGAGCTGCGACGGCTTGATTGACAAAAAAAGCCAAAAATATGGAGATGACAAGAGCTAAACCGAGCAGCAAGAGGCACTTGCGTTCAAGGCTCCAACCACCGATTGTTTTCCGGATAAAGCCCTTGGCCATCCATATTCCCTTGGTAAGACCGCGTATTTTCGCTTCAATCGATACATTTAACTAGTCTCGTCGCGAAAATGGCAAAGTTTGCCACTATCACAGAGTTTAGCGATAGGAAGTTGCCGAACAACCTACCGAGCAGGGTCAACGCAATCGTGACAGACGACGCAGTTTACCCTGGCTACTTGCGATTCCTAGCTTGCCAATTAATATTGGCCCCCTTATATATAAATCGGTCCCAAGTTCCTGTCCGGAGAACATTTGATGTCCAAGCCGTTTCCGTACTGGTTGCGATTGTCGATCGTTTCCAGCCTTTCTGTTCTCCTATCGTTCAATCCAGCGTTTGCTGGACGAGTGATTCATCGAGCGATTTGTGGGAGCTGCTATCGCGCTCCAGCCGAGGCGACTTGGTCCAACGGCGGTTGTGCTCCAGCCCCTATCGCTTCCTCATCCTGCGGATGCGACATCGCGTCAAGCGCCGCAGTCGCTTCCAACTGTGGCGGCTGTGGATCGATGGAAACTTTCGCAATTGCCGAAGCGATCTCGGTACCAGAATGCGGTTGCGGTGCCGCCTCCAGTATGCCGAGCGCCATGGAGCATTCGCCCAGCGTCCAACCAGTTCCTTCGGTAATTCCAGACACGATTCACTCGCATTCGGACTCTTCGTCAGCTCCGATGGTATCACCCGAGCAGTCGATCGATGCTGCTGATGCGGCTCCGCCGAAACCCCAAGCGGCTCCTCCTAAGCCGAAGGATGAACCCAAGGTAGAACCGAAACAGGACGCCCCGAAGCCACCTGCGGATGATTTGTTTAGCCCGCCATCAACCCCAGCTCCTTCATCACCACCAAAGGACGATCTGTTTTCCTCGCCACCGGCAAACGAGCCAGCGATGAAACCGGCCGACGATCTGTTTTCCACACCACCTTCGAACGAACCAACGACGCAACCTGCGGCTCCGCCAGCAGAGGATTTGTTCGCGCCGCCTCCGTCAACGAAGCCAAACGCAGCACCTGCAGACGATATTTTTGGGAACCCGCCTCCCGCGACCACCCCTCCAGCCAATCCCTTGGATGACTTGTTCGGGACTCCCTCGACGGATAAGGCTCCGTCCGCTACCCCTGGCGCATCGGACTTAGACAATTTGTTCAAATCGACTCAGTCCGAGCCAAACGGTGAGATGCCGATCGAGGCAACCAAGCCTGTCTCGACCGATGTCGAATCCGATCCCAACTTCGACAATTTGTTTGCAAACCCAGGTTCGACTTCGACGTTAGAATCCGCCCGTCCAGAACGCGTCCAGGAGCCTTCCGCGGACTCGAACTCGAAGAAACCCGACGCTAGCTTTGACGACCTGTTTAAGTCCACGAGCGCCCCTGTCGAAAAGACAATTGCGCCAGAGGAGCTTGCATTTCGGGGGGCCGAGTTCCGCGAATGGGTCGATAACACGGGCGACTACTCCGTCAAGGCGAGGCTCGTTGTGATCTATCCAGACCGCGTAAGGCTGGTCAAGGAAAACGGTAAATTCACCGCTGTCCCAATGTCCAGACTTTGCAACGCCGACCGGGACTACGTCAATTGGGTTGCCGTCAGTCTTGGAAAGGGAGCTTCGGCGAAGTTCGTGAACACCGATTCCGATCCAGCTAGCCGCATCCAAGACATAGCTCGCTAGCTAAACGGCGGCTTGACTGGCAGGAATCGTTTTCTCCGAAATGGTCGCCGGATTCGGCAACTTGTATTCGAGTAACGTTTTCTCAATTCGATCCGCAAGCAGGTCAATTTCGACAAGGACTTCTTCATGGCGCCGCTCCAGCGATGCCAGAAAGTCCGTTGGGTCAAGGTATTCGTTGGCGTTATCCATGCAAGATGAATCGGCTCGGTGCCGCTTGCACGAAAGATATCGATGACGAAAATAGCGTTGTCCTGCCTGCGGGAACTTGTACCGCAATGCTGGTAGTTCCGTATGGATCGACTTGAACGCCCAACAGATTGATTCAAAGATGAAGCGTCGAGAGTTTATCGGTGTTGTGGCTGGTTGGAACACGGCAGTCGCGTACCTAGCTGCCGCAAATGTAAAACCTTCGTCAATCGGCATATGTTCGTTTTCTTGCCATTTACAATGGCAGGCACTTCGTCAGAACCAAGATATTGCTGCGTTTCGTGATGCTTCCAGTTTTTACGACTATGTTCGGCAACTCGGTGCCCAAGCAGTGCAAACAAGTTTTAAGGATCTTGATCCGCAAAGCTTGATGGCCCTTCGCACGAAAAGCGAGAAAGAAGGCGTTGGCTTGGAAGGTGATATTCGATTGCCAAAGTCGACCGCGGAGCTCGACGCCTTCCAGCGAGAGGTTCGACTGACCTGCGAAGCAGGTGCGAGTGTTGCAAGAGCAACTTTGATGGGTGGGAGACGATACGAAGTATTTCAGACGATGGAACAGTTCCGCGATTTTCATCGCGAAGCGAAGAATCGATTGGAAATGGTCGAGCCTATCTTGGCAACTCACAAGCTGAAGCTAGCGATTGAAAACCACAAAGACCTTACCCTCGATGAGCAGATTGAATTGCTTCAACAGATGAGCAGCGAATGGATCGGAGCTCTCGTTGATACCGGCAACAATATTGCACTGCTTGACGACCCCCATCGAGTCGTTGAGTTATTGGCTCCGTACGCGATGAGCGTTCATTTGAAAGACATGACCGTCCAGCTCGATCGCGATGGTTTTTTGTTAAGTGAAGTCCCCTGCGGGACCGGCTTTCTCAACCTTCGTCGGATGATCGCAACGTTGCGTGCTTCGAATCCCACAATTGTTTTCAATCTTGAGATGGCGACTCGCGATCCGCTCAGAATTCCGTGCCAAACGGACGGATATTGGTCGACGTTTCCGGATCGTAAATCGACACATCTGGATGCCGCAATGGACCTTGTCAAGCTGTACCCACCCGATCAACCTCCTCCTTCAATCACCGGAAAACCGCTCGATCGTCAACTTTTAGAAGAAGAAGTGAACAATCGGGGTTCGCTGGCGTGGATGCACAAACATATTGCCTAAAAGTGCTCGGGGTTATCAATAGCGCCGTGAAGGATTTTACGTAGCCGCGTTCGTCAGAACGTGGATGGAAGCGCCAACTCTAGAGTTCTGACGAACGCGGCTAGGCCAGAATCTTCGGATATCAAATGGAAAAATCCTTCACGGCGATGGGGTATCATCGTACGCGAAATCGTCTGATTTCGGACGTCGCATTAAAAACGACACCGTGTCATCCACGACTTGATTGACGCGTTCGGCTGCAACCGCGAGAATGAAACGTTGTTCGGTAATTTCTGAGGCGGGCCATCCGTTGGAGTTAGGCGTTGCATTTCGTAAAAAAAATTTCGATGCTCTCTGTTTGCCTAGCATTGGTTGGGATCTTCTCGGCAGCTTGGGCGCAATTCCAAAGTTGGCGTGAACCAGAACTACCGGATCGAAGCGAGTTTCCGGTTTGGGAGATCGAACCGAGATTCAAAGACGATGTTTTCACTTTCGCGAGAATCGAGTACACGTCTTACGCAGGGGGGAGAGGCAATCGATGGAGAAACGACTTTCCAGATAGCGATTGGAACTTTTCCTACCGATTACAACAACTGACCAGTCTCAAAGCGGATCCGAATGGCATCGTCGTCAAACTTACCGATCCAGCAATCTTTGATTATCCATTTCTCTTCATGAACGGGGTCGGGTCGCTCGATCTTCGTCAAGACGAGGCTGATGCCCTGCGGCGCCACCTCCTGCATGGTGGTTTCTTGATGGTCGACGATTTTTGGGGCGAGGATGAATGGGATCATATGTTGGACCAGATGCGAATGGTCTTTCCCGATCGAAGCCCCAAAGACTTACCATTGAGTCACGAGATCTTTCACATCGTCTACGACATGAAATCCAAGCCTCAGGTTCCCGATATCCGAACATGGCGGTCAGGGTCCAATTTTGAGTACAATCACGGCCGCCCTGGCGACATGCTCCCGCATTTTCAAGCCTATTTCGACGACGATGGACACATCGTCGCGCTTTTGTGCCACAACAACGACCTTGGAGATGGTTGGGAACGTGAGGGAGAAAATGCAGACTATTTCGCGACCTTCGCCGTTCCATTCTCGTACCCGATGGGTATCAACATCATTACCTATGCGATGACCCACTGAAGTCGGTTGAATCGCTGGAAAATAATGGGGTTGGCGATCGTAAGCGCAAGAGAGCTTCGCTAGCGGCATCTTATCGGGTACGATACCGCCCTTCCACTCCTGACGGCAATTGTTTTGGATGCTTTATGTTTTCGCTTCAAAGTTTTTTCAGTCGCGACAATAAGTTTTTTGATTTGCTGGAGGCAAGTGCTGCAGAAACGCTTGCCTTAACGCATCTCTTGATCGAATTGCTCAAGAATCGCAAGCACTCGCAACCATTGGATGATTTCGCAAAGGCGCGTGGGAACGACAAGTTGATCACCGACGAGATCAGTCGCGAACTTGTCAATACGTTCGTAACTGGCCTTGAACGGGAAGATATCGAGATGCTGTCTTACGCGCTTTACAAGACATGTAAGACAATCGAAAAGTTTGCGGAACGATTTAACTTGGCGCCTCAGCGAATGGAGGGGGTCGATTTTTCGAAGCAAACCGTTTTGATTGAACGAGCTATGTCCACGCTGTCGCAAATGATCAAGCAGCTTCGCAAGAGTCCATCACTCGAGACCATGAAAGCGTTGAACGATCAAATGCAGGCCATTGAATCGGAAGCGGATGACGTAATCCTTCATTTGCTGGGTGGCGTTTACGGAGGCCAGTACGAACCGATTCAAGCGATGATGGTTCGCGATCTCCATGATCTGCTCGAAAAAGTGATCGATAGATGCCGAGACGCCGCGAATGCGGTAACGCATATCGTTATGAAAAATTCTTAGCCTTCGCCGACTATGACACTCATCCTGTTCGTTATTCTGATTGCGCTCGTCTTTGAGTACATCAATGGCTTTCATGATACGGCCAATTCGATCGCCACGGTCGTATCCACGAAGGTACTAAGTCCACGGCAGGCCGTTATGATGGCTGCGTTCACCAACCTGCTCGGTGCATTGTGGGGAACGGCCGTTGCAAAGACGATCGCTTCCGGTTTGGTCGATGCAACTGTCGTAACGCAAGAAGTCATCGTTTGTGCGTTGATCGGCGCCATTTTTTGGAATTTAGTTACTTGGTATTGGGGATTGCCTAGCAGTTCGAGCCACGCTTTGGTCGGAGGTTTGGTGGGCGCGGCTGTCGCTGCTGCCGATCGATGGAGCGTGGTGATCTGGTCGCTACCGAACAAAGAACACTGGTATCAAGGGAAAGGGCTACTGTGGAAAGTCATTATTCCGATGATCGCATCACCGCTCGCTGGGTTTTGCCTTGGAATGGGAATTATGACACTTCTCTATCTTTTCCTTCGTCGCTGGATACCTCGCACGGTAAATACTATTTTTGGAAAAATGCAGATCGTGAGTGCTGCCGGGATGGGCTTTATGCACGGAACCAATGATGCTCAAAAGACGATGGGCATTATCGCCTTAGCTTTGGCATCGGGAACGGCGGAAGGTCGACTGGG
>JANPLJ010000992.1:0-2081 GCA_031426475.1 Pirellulaceae bacterium
CGGAAGTTCAGATGGTTGAGTTGAACGTGATGGATCTCACGCCGGATCGATTTGGTAAGTTCGATATCATCGTATTCGCCGGCGTTCTTTACCATTTGCGATACCCTTTTTGGGCGCTCAAGCTCCTTAGAGATGTGACCGAAATCGGCGGTCATTTGGTCTTAGAGACGGCTATTTTTTATAGCTCCAGTAAACACGCTATGCTTTACTGCCCCGTTGGGACCGATAGTCCCTATGATGAGACGAGCTGTACTTTCTTTAACAAGAAGGGCTTAACCGACACGCTCGAATCGCTGGGATGGAAAGTTCGCTCGGTAAGTTTGCTACATCCTGGGGCTGAAGGTCAAGATGGACCCGATAACAGCCCTGTTATCGATCGCGCAGTTTTCGTCTGTGATTTTGTCGGTTGTGATTCGGACAGTAACGTCGAAAAATACTGGCACGCAGGGCATGATATCCATAGTCGCTTCGGTGGTGATGTAGCAAAAGTTCACGAGAGCGGTGTGCTGCATGGCTAACGCCGCTACTCCGAGTTTGTCGAAACAATGCAGTTGCTCTTCGACGGAAGAAAGTCAGTTGTTTTTGTACTTAGAGAGAATGTGGTATGCCAAAACGAGCCGCTGATTCATCGCCGACCATTTTGGAGGCTTATCCAGATATTTGCCTAAAGAGCCAATCAGCTGAATCTGGCCTCATCCTCGGTCTCGGAGCGTTTGGACATGATACTGCGGCTTCGATCGTAGACAGTCATAGCGGAGAGGTTCTTTTCGCGGTTGCGGAAGAACGCTTAACGAATCGAAAACATGATTGGCACTATCCCGTCGGTGCTGTTCACGAATGTTGCCGAGAAGCAATACGCTTGAAAAAATCGTTGGTGGGAGTTGCCGTAAACTTCCGGGGTGAAGAATTTGTCACGAAGACACTTTTCAACGAGATCGATCGACTCGGCGGATTGGTAGACGGGGTTGCGGAGCTGAAATCAGGTTTGCTATCGCACCTGCCTCACGCTGAGTACTTTTCGTTGAAACATGCCAACGGTACGACGGATCTGATCGCGGGGCTTCTATCCGCATGTGAACTCGATAATGCCACCAAGGCGACACTCGCATTGAGAATGACGTGGTATTTCAATTGGGCGGTCAAGTATCGCACGATTGAGAAAGCGATTCTGCACCATTTCAAAGGGCTGCCGATTCATTTCGTGAATCACCACATGGCGCATGCGGCGTCCGCCTTTTATAACTCTGGTTTTGAGGACGCGACTGTCATGGTCATCGATGGAGCCGGAGAAGCCGATACAGTGACCATCTACCGTGGTGACAGTGACGGGCTAACCTTGGTGAGTCAGACTGGATGGCCGCATAGTCTCGGTATTTTCTATCTTTTTGCCACACAGCATCTTGGTTTTGGTTTAGGCGACGAGTACAAAGTCATGGGCATGTCGGCTTATGGGCGTCCGTGTTTTGTCGATCAATTATGCGGGATATTGAAGGTAAGTGATCTAGCGAAGTTGGTGCTACAAGAAACGGACTATCATTCGCTTCGCAATCTTGCAGGCACGGGGCACATTGCATTTCAGTTCACAGAACAATTGCGAGAAATGCTACCTGTCCGACAGAAAAATGATCCTTTTCGGCAAGAGCATTTTGATTTCGCTGCTTCGATCCAGAAATTGACCGAGGATGCGGGCGTCGAATTAGCGAAGAAAGCGATCGCCTTGACTGGTCTCTCGAATCTGGCTGTTGCTGGTGGCGTGGGATTGAATGGGCTTATGAATGAAGCAATTCGGCAGCGAAGCGAATGCGAGGGCATATTCATCTACCCGGCAGCGGCTGATGATGGTACTGCGGTTGGTGCAGCTCAATGGTTAGCAGCTCAAGATAATCCATTGCCTAAAAAGCGAATTAAGTCCTGCTACTTTGGGCATGACGTATTGCCTGAAAATATACTCGGGGTCTTTGCAGATCGAAAGATCGTTTATACTCGTCCAGACTCAATACACGAGCAGATTGCCAAAGCGCTCGCCGCAGGAAAGATCGTTGCACGTTGCCATGGGCGAGCCGAATTCGGACCCCGTGCGC
>JANPLJ010000993.1:0-1869 GCA_031426475.1 Pirellulaceae bacterium
TCGTTCTCGCTAGACCAAAATTGATTGCTTGCGATTGACCTTTGTCACGAACGCTTTCCCACGAGGCTAAACACGACTCATACCGACTGATCACCTCCAAACTATTGTCCTTCGAGCAGCCATCTTGGATAACGTATTCCAGCGCGGGGTAATTCTGGTCGAGTACACTTCTTATCGTGCGCTCGATAAACCTTCCCTGATTAAGATTCGGGGTAACGATCGCAATCGTTGGTGGTTCCTCGATACGGATAGGCGAGAAATAGGACTCAGGCAGCACGCACGGATACGGCTCTTCGTACTTTAGCTGGAAAAGGCGGCGTCCGAGATTTTTCCGAATACGGGCTCCAGATGACCAAGGAAGAAAACGAAGCGCCTGCCTTGGTCGCTTTCGCATCCTATTGACTTCACTCAGCGCGTGTTGCTTAAAAATCTTAAGTATGCGTGACCAACGTCCAAGCTTTGTTTCGCCGTCTGGAATGAGTTCTAAAATAGACGATTGGAGGGTAACGTAATCGAAAGCAGCGGTTTGAGTTCGACTATGTCCAGCTTTAAGAGCAGCGCAACGTCCATACCTGATGGCCCAACGAATACTGCTTTTCCCAAATCTTAGCCGAGTTAATTCCCACGCCTCACGAACCTTTGCCAATTCCAAGTCTGGATTCTTATTGCGGCTGGCCAGAAAGGCTCGCTTGCTCGCCAAAACCGATTTGCTGGACACAAACGGGACTTGGGCCAATGCCATCCGCATCCAATACTCGTAGTGTGGCCAATAGAGCGTCGATTCGTCGAAGTTGCCGATCTTTTCAATCAGGCTTCGTCGAAAGAAGAAGGCTGAAGAATGAAGACAGGTTCGCTCAAGCAGGTTTCCAAGATTTGGCGAATAGATCTTCAATTGCCGTAAACGTCGATTCTCTATGTCAACCAGATTGACTTGCCCATAAAGCGAAACACAGTCATGTCGATTCTCGAAGTAACCGAGGACTTTTGTTAACGCGTCCAACTCGTAAAAATCGTCCGAATTCAGAATCCCAATCACTTCACCGCTGGCTTTTGCTAGGCCTGCATTGATTAATTGAGCTTCACTCCCGGCGTTCGAACGAAGAATGCTCAATCTACTATCTTCTCTGGGAAGAGAATCCGACGCACCATCTTTGCACCCAGCTTGAACAACAATGCATTCTAATTCGTCGATTCCCGAATCCAGAACACTCATTACCGCTCGAAGAAGAAACTCTCCTTCGTTCCGCAAGGGAATAATGATTGAAATACGTTTCACAATGGTTGTTTATCTCTTTTTGAGAGAAGATCTTAGTAGTGGTTCGCTGGTTTGACGAATTTACCCAAATGTTCGGCGTCGCCGCAAGATCATTTCAATTGCCATCAAATCGCCATTTTGTTGAGCATTCGATCTTGCGTTTCTCTCGGCTTGGCGACTAGAACACAACCGGAATTCCATCAAAGTTGTTCCTCAGTTTTCATCTACCCTCTTTTGTTGCCCAAGGCATGAAAAACTTCCGTCGCGCGATTCGCGATTCTCTACATCATTGGCCAGCCATTGTTATGGCAACGCTCTGTTCGTTGGGCGTTGCAACGCTTTGGAGTGCGAACATTGGAGCGTTATTCCCAGTCATCGAGATGACTTTAAAAAAGGGAGATTCGATTCAAGACTGGCTAACCAAAAGCATCGCTAAAGCTGAGGAAGATGCCACAAAATTGTCATACGAGCTCGCAGTCATCGCGGCGGATCGAGTTGCACAAAGAGCCCAGAACCAACCAGAGTCTGCCCTTCCGCCCGATCAGCGAAAACAAAAGATGGATGCCCTGGCAACTCTAAGTAGCACGATCGCCTGGCGAAACCGATTCCTTGGA
>JANPLJ010000994.1:0-2413 GCA_031426475.1 Pirellulaceae bacterium
TACTACCGAATGTTCTATCCTTCCGAACTACTCGCCCGCGACGATCAAACATCGACTGCGATCGACGCATTCGGCTTGTTGGCGATCCATGAAAAGACAGTGGAACGGAGCAAGCTCCATAGCGATTGCTGTGTCCTGGACCCAATCAAGGACATATTTCTACGAGAGCATCGGTTGAATGATCGCCCGCTCATGCCGATGGTGATCGGTTTGGAAGCGATTGTCGAGTCGGCGTCGCGGCTATTTGGCTGGCTTCCGATACAATATGGCGGGCCATCGATCCGAGTTGAACGCTTCGAGTCCCTGCGCGGCTTAAGATTTTTTCAGGACTCGCCTCAGACCATCGAATTGCTTACGACCGCCAACGAAGCTGGAAAATGCATCATCGACCTCGTCGGTGATTTTCACGCTCGAGATGGAAGATTGGTAGAATCACAACGGCGTTACATGCACGCTACCGTTACGTCCGCAATGAATAGTCGACTGCTCGACTGGGTGAGCGTCGATTCTTCGGATTTGCGATGGCAGGAAGCGATCTATCCACCATCCGGTTCCGAATTCTTTGTCGGACCAGCCTTTCGCGTCTTAAAGCAAACTTGTCTACAAAACGGTCGAATTCTCGGTCGAATCCAGGCTCCTTCGTTGATCGAATTGGCCGGAACGCGCCGCGAAGTGATCGGTTGGCGAACTCCGAGCGCACTATTGGATGCTTGTCTTTTCACGACCGGGGTCTTAGCCTGGAACCACGTCCAGCCAGGGATCAATCTCCCATTGAGCATAGAGACGATGTTAATCCACAAAATGCCAACTCCTGGAGAAGCGTGCGTTGTCGAGTCGCGATTTGTTCGACGCGATGATCGGAATGCTTGGTTCGATTTCTGTGTCTGGGGTAGCGATGGTACGCTTCGTGTCGAAGCCCTCGGATATCGGACGTCTTGGCTTGAATCTCAGTTGCCGACAGATCGTCCAAGCTAGGTTGCAAGACGAATGTTCCAATCAACTACCGGCCTGCCACATATTCTTTCTCCGCAAGCTTATTACGCGCCGGAAATCTTCCGTAGTGAGATGGAAAGTGTACTAAAATCCGCATGGCATCTCGTTGGAACCCTCGACGACTTAAGTAAACCAGGAGATTTCTTAACCATTGCCATCGCCGGTGAAGAAATCCAGGTTCGGAACTTCGAGGGGAATTTAAAGGCATTCTCCAATGTCTGCGCCCATCGTCATTGTCTGCTTACAGCTTTGCCCCGCGGCAATACTCAACAAATGCGATGCCAGTATCACGGCTGGGAATACGGACAAGATGGATTCACGCGGAAAATTCCGTGCGCAAAGGACTTTGCTCCGATCGATCGAAACAAGCTGCGATTGGCGGAATATCGTATCGACAGTGTTGGGCAGCTGATTTTCGTCTGCCTCGACCCGAAAGCGAAAAGCCTCGCGGAATTCCTTGGCCCCATTGCGAGGCTCGTAGCGGAACGATTTGGCGAGGATTGGCATCGATTCTATCGAGGCCAGTCAGACTACGCGGCGAATTGGAAAGTGGCCATTGAAAACTCGTTGGAAGCATACCATGTCGAATCGATACACCCGAATACATTTCGCAATGCTCCGGGCGAAGAACGCAGCGAGCATCAACTGAGTGATTGCCATACCGCATTCTTGACCGACATGCCGTTCGCAGCCCATCATCGAGTCGATCAATGGTTTCAAAAGTGCGAAGCGTGGATGGTGAAGCGACTGGGACGAACCCCCGAACGTCGCTATCAACAACATCATGTTTTCCCCAATCTGCTATTTTCATTCACCGATGCGATCAGTTTAGTTCACGATGTGCAGCCCGTTTCGCCGACGAACTCGCGGTCGCTCTTGTTTCAATTTGGAGTGTATCCACAGGCAGGAAAACGATGGCAAAAACTGCTGGCAAAAAGTCTCGGATATTTAGAGACATTGATTTTGAAACGAATCATGCACGAAGATATCCAGCTGTACCCCATGATTCAACGCGGCTTGCGTGCGAGCTCGAATCGCGGGGTCCTGGCTCGCTCCGAAGAACGCATTCACGCTTTTCAAACGTATATGGCAAGAGCATTACAACGCCATGCGATCAAAGACATTCCTGGACTGAATTCGGTAGAAGGTGACGTGTGACGAAATTAGCTGGAAAAAAAGCATTGATCACAGGCAGTTCGCGAGGAATCGGCAAGGAAACTGCGCTCAACCTGGCACGAGCGGGTTGCGACGTCGCCCTCAATTTTATTACCCAAGAAGCCGGTGCCAATCAAGTCGCAGCCGAGATACAACGTTTGGGACGTCAAGCGATGGTGATCAAGGCGGATGTAAGCGAACCAGAAGATATCGAAGCCATGCTACAGGCCATCCAGCAACAATGGGGACAGCTGGATATCTTGAT
>JANPLJ010000995.1:0-1219 GCA_031426475.1 Pirellulaceae bacterium
CTTCGTCGTCCGGGTCAGTTTGGAATAGGAGTCAACCCATTGCTGGACATGGAACGGCTTCAAGTCGGCGATCAACAGAGTCGGGTTACGTTGGCAGAACCGTTCCAGCCGATATCGGTACCATTCGAACGTATGGGGTGACCTATTGGCTTTGACCCAGTCGAGAAAGGCATCCGCTATGGCTGCGAAGCCTCTTTTAGACACCTTGGACGGTTCTGGCGCCTGCATGAGGGCATAGAACTGCTTGAATGCTTCTTTCTTGTCCGGGCCGAGATTGTGTCGGCAACCGGCGATCGTAACGAACCAGGACTCTCGATCTTTGCGATACCAAGGCTTTGGAACGCGTGACATTATTGCTTCTCCTAAAACATGGATGGAAACCCATGCAAGTCGAAAGCTTGGCTGAAGGTGAGCAGCCTTGCTGACTCACCTATCTAAGTGCCGCGAGAAGGGACTTTGCGACGTCAACCGCTATTCTGTACCGAATTCTGTACCCAGCGGTTTGAAAATCGTCGTAAGTCTAGTACACCCACCAGGGTTCGAACCTGGAACCTTCGGTTCCGTAGACCGATGCTCTATCCAATTGAGCTATGGGTGCAGAAGTTGTAGGCGTGTTTATAGAGACTGATCTGAACGGTAGCTAGGGGGTTCGCGGGAATTCAGTCGAGCTGGTCGCCGATCAGCCAGTCATCGCGTCCGTTCCAATGTCCATCTTCTCAAATACATGGGATTGGACCAAGAGAATTCGCCGTTGGGGCGCGATGGTGGTAGTCGCCAAATGTTCGGGCGATTTAGCCTAAACTTCGTATGTTCGTGGAGTGTTGGATGCATTATGCTCGAGATGCGGCCGAGAGGGAGTCGACGAGCTGCCTGCAAGTAGTCGATCGATTCGCTGCTCTAGGGTATGTTCGAAATCGCTGGCAGCCCCTTCCGTTTCAAGCATCGCCGGAAACTCTGCTTGGCAGTGGCTGCACATCACCTGCCGGCCAATTTGGTCGACCGGGATGTCCAGTTTCCGCCCGCACGTTGGACAGCTTCGTGTAAATCGAGTGTAAGAGCGCATCGCTTTCTCTCCTTTGCCCCAATCCTGCAATCTATTGAACCTTAGAACGCGAACAAAAGTTACTCTAGACGCAACGCTTGGATCCTTAATCCGTATTTTGAGGCAAGTAAGCCATCTTTGTCAACGCATACGGGGAAATAAATTTCCTTTTCTGAG
>JANPLJ010000996.1:0-2155 GCA_031426475.1 Pirellulaceae bacterium
GCAATTTGTCGTAGTAGCCAAACCAGTGGAACCCTGGGCCGCGAGTGATTTGGCGAACGGGCGGAAACTTGTCAGCGTCTTGTCCAAGCAAGTTGGTGCCGACAGAAGCAGCAGCGAGTGTTGTAAGAAACTGGCGACGGGATACTAGTTGTGAGGACATTGTTGCACTTTCTAATGTTCAATGAAGGTTGATGCAATCACGGCAGTTCGCGCACGCGTAGCTTGCGGAACTGGATGGGTGAGCCTTCGCTTTCCAAGCAGAGGAAGCCTTGGTGGGGCTCGATGACGTTGCCCCCGGAGACTTCTTCACCGTTCACCCAGAGACGGACTTCGCCGTTGATGGCGCGGATGTAGTATTGGTTCCATTCGCCGTGGCCGTGGGCGAGATGCTTGCGAGGGAAGCTGCGACTGCCATCGGGAGACAGCGGCGGGAAAGGCGTCATCTTTACGCGCACCGGAAAGACATCGCCGTTGGTGCCAAACCAGTCGGTCTTGCCGCCAGAGGCTTTCACTTTGTCGGTGTAGCCATGATCGAGGATCTGTACTTCGATGCCATCCGGAAGTCCTGGCTTGCCAGCGGCGGTGAGTTTTTCAATAGAAGCGGGCGTCGTCCATACGAAGACGCCGGAGTTGCCTGCGGCTTTCTCATGCATCCACTCGACAACCATCTCGAAGTTTCCGAACTCCTTCGTGGTGCGCTGGACGCTGACTGGCTTTCCTGTGCAATAAAGAACGCCATCCTTCCAGGACCAGGTGTCATCCGCACTGTTCACCTTGATGAAATCCGCCGAGGTAAGCGAGCGCCAGCCGGGTGCTTCATCATCGATGAAGGCACGCACGGTGCCTACGTTGTTAGGCGCGGATGCTGCAGATTTTTCTTGCGCGAAGCCGATGCTGGCTTCTGCGGCGAGTATGAGGGAGAATGAAGTCCGTATTAAGTTTGTTTTCATTGAGATCGAATGCGAAAGAGTAGCCGGGCAATCGTACTGAGGCATTGCACAACAATTAGTTACCGATTTAGCGGAACGGCGCGAGCCGTCCGGTGCCGCAAACCGGACGGCTTGCGCCCTTCCGCTACAATTTGCTTTTTGTAACTTATTGTCGTGCAACGCCTTACTGAATTTTTGTATCTTATTGTCGTGCAACGCCTTACTGAAGATGTTAACATGAAACACTCGAATGAATCTCATACCCAGTGTGCAATATCCCGCACATATTATGCGTCTTGATGTTAAGTTGGATCGCTTAGAGTGACAATCAGGGAGTTCAAAAAGGTGTCAGGAACCGTTTTCGCTTTTCGAAGGAATTTCGACATGCTTCAGTTCACAGTTTCTGTAGAAGCGACTAGAATCGTCGATTTACTGCTTGAGCTTCGGCATGGACGTGGAATGACGTTCGTTCAAGTCGGCGAAAGTCTGGGAATTTCCGAACAGGCAGCGAGAAAGCGTTGGAATGTATTGTCGAGATACTCAGAAATGATCTCGTTGTCGAATGATTGAAAGGATTGTGGAATTTCATGCGAACGGATTCTGAAGTCGCTCGACAACTGAATGTGTTGCTTGGCACAAGTGATATCTCAACCATCCGTCAACGCGATCCGCTCGTTGGCCAGTCCCTAGGACATTATGATTTGATCAAACGAATTGGAAGTGGATCATTCGGTGTCGTCTATCAAGCGAAAGATCGCCGATCGGAAAAGTTAGTTGCGATCAAGGTCCTGAGGAACGACATGGCCTTAGATCGCGACGCAATCGAGCGATTCGAGAGAGAAGCGACGATCTCGTCGAGACTAAAGCATGTTGGCATAGTAAGTGTGCTTGACAATCGTCTGGATGACGGAATACCACATCTTGTTTCCGAGTTGATCGAAGGCGAAGATTTAGGTCGTTGGCATGTTTCAGTAGACTATTCGCGTCAAACAGATGAATCTATTCTGAGGTTTATGTTGCCGATTGTCGAGGCCGTTGGCTACGCCCATTCGATGGGAGTGATTCATCGGGACATAAAGCCTGGAAATATACTTCTGAAACGCAACAGTACATCCCTTGCAACCGATGATTCGTTAAAGGCTTTTCAACCTTTGCTCGCTGACTTTGGTTTTGCGAAATTCACGACGGGCGTAGTACCTGATTCCAGAAGCAGCCTCACCATCGGC
>JANPLJ010000997.1:0-2735 GCA_031426475.1 Pirellulaceae bacterium
GTTCCTCCGGGCAGCCCGGGGCTTCCGCAGATGCAAGTTATTCCAGACAACGGACCTCGTGTCGGCGCCCAGACACTCGAATTCAGCGGACGCGGCGGAATCGATCCCCAAGTTCGGACTCTTCCCGACTCAGAAAAAGGCGGTTCGAAGATCGCAATCTCGCGTGGAATTCGACTGAAGATCAGCGGTGCAAGTATCGCGACGAGCAGCGGCCCTATGGACTTAGGAACCGTTCTTATCGAAGCCGATCGCGCATTGATTTGGACGGCCGACCCAAAACGGCTGATGACGACTCGAATCGACGGAATGCCGGTTGAAATCTATCTTGAGGGCAACGTCGTATTCCAACAAGGACCGCGAACGATCTATGCCGACCGAATGTACTACAACGTTCAAGCAGAAACGGGGATGGTGCTCGGAGCCGAGATCTTGACTCCGGCGCCGCAATATGAAGGCATTGTCCGATTGAAGGCAGACGTTATCGAACAACGCTCACGACAGAGTTATTTAGCCTACAACGCGGCCATGACCAGCAGTCGACTTGGAGTACCACGTTACTGGTTGCAGGCGGATCGGCTCAGCCTGGAAGACCAACGATCGGCCTCCAGTCCAGAACAGGCGGCTGGGCTGCTCAGAACCGGTGCTACCAACATGGAAGCGACGGCGCGAAACAATTTTGTCTATCTTGGTGGGGTTCCAGTCTTGTATTGGCCCGTCATGACGACGAATGTCGACGCCCCAAATTTTTATCTACGAAGCGCCAAGGTAAAGAATGATACGATCTTTGGTCAACAAGTCTTTCTCGATTGGGATCTCTATCAGCTTTTAGGCATCGATGGCCCTGACGGTACCGATTGGCGATTGTCGACGGACTATCTTTCCAAACGCGGCTTCGCGTTGGGCACGACCTATCGGTACAACGTTCCCAACACGCTCTTGCCCGGCCCCGCCACCGGATACTTCGATGCTTGGGGATTGAATGATCGAGGCTTAGATATCATCGGAAGCGACCGCGTAAACCTACAACCTGAACGTGATACTCGCGGCCGGTTGGTGTTTAGGCATAAGCAGTATCTGACACGAGATCTGGAGCTTTGGGCTGAAGTCGGATTGATCAGTGACCGCAACTTCTTAGAAGAATTCTTCGAACGCGAATGGGATCAGGAAAAAGATGCAACCACTTCACTTCGGTTAAGACGTTACGCCGATAATCGTATGCTTGACATTGTAGGGCAGCCGCGGATCAATCGCTTTTTCACCGAAACCGAATGGCTTCCCAAAATCGATCATTACATTCTCGGCCAATCGATATTGAATCGGTTGTCGTGGTACGCTCACAGCCACGTCGGTTACGCTCACCAACGTGTCGCAACGACTCCAACCGCGCCGGCCGACCTCGCCAAATTCCAACTACAACCCTGGGAAGTCGACGCCGAGGGTATCCGAGCTGGCACGCGACAAGAACTTGCCTTGCCATTGGATCTTGGGCCAGCCAAGGTCGTTCCGTATCTCAACGGCGAAGTGATGACCTGGGGCGAAGACATCACTGGTAACTCATTGACTCGTCTTACCGGACAAGCTGGCGTGCGATCTTCTGTGCCGTTTTGGCGATTATTCCCCGAGGCTCAAAGTCGATTATTCAATGTCAATGGGATCGCTCATAAAGCTTCGCTGAACACCGAGCTGTTCTATGCGGACACCAATCGCGACGTTGCTCAGCTACCACTTTACGATCCCTTGGATGACAATGCCCAGGAACACTTTCGTAGACGGTTGGTCTTCAACACGTTTGCCGGGGCGCTACCGCCACAATTCGATGCTCGATCCTATGCGATCAGACAAGGCCTTCAGCGTTACGTTACCGCTAGCTCGTCGGAAGTCGTTGAAGATCAGATGCAAGTTCGATTGGGACTGGACCAACGATGGCAGACCAAGCGAGGAATTCCTGGCCGCGAACGCATCACCGACTTGTTCGAATTCGATGTTGCTGGAATTCTTTTCCCTCGCGCCAGTCGCGATAACTTTGGCGAAACCGTTGGAGCGCTGAACTACGACATGCGATTCCATATCGGTGATCGATTTACCGTTCTCAGCGATGGCTATGTCGATCTCTTCGATAAAGGACTGCAAGTTTTCAGCGGTGGCATCGTCGTCAATCGACCGGGACGCGGCGAATGGTACTGGGGATTGACGTCGCTCAAAGGGCCCATCGATTCCCTCGTCGCCAATAGCAACCTCAACTATCGCTTAAACGAAAAATGGATCGCTAGCGGCGGAACTACCTTCGATTTTGGAGAAGTTGGCAACGTGGGACAAACCGTCTCGTTGACACGGATCGGCGAATCGTTTCTCACCCAAGTTGGATTATCGGTCGACTCCGGCCGAGATAACGCTTCATTCTTCTTCAATCTCGAACCTCGATTCTTTACACTTAGAGGGATTGGCAACGTTGGCGGACAAGTTATACCACCAGCAGGAATGTACGGCATCGAGTAACCGGAGGCAGCGATTGGCGAACCATTCGCAACGGAGTTCAAGTAAACTGATATGATAGAGCTTCGTCCAACTTTAAGTTTCGGGTTTCAATTCGTAGCCGATTTCGTAAGACTTCGGAGGAAGCGGAGTAGACATCGCTTTTCGATCTGCGTCCGAATTCTGACGAATTCGGCTACCCTAAATTCTAAATTGGATGAAGCACTCCGATGACGATCGATACCAACCGTTTACAATACCTA
>JANPLJ010000998.1:0-4892 GCA_031426475.1 Pirellulaceae bacterium
CCGTGCATGCCGGCGGCCGGCGGATCAATGAAGAGGTTCTGGTCGAGCGGCATTCGAATCCGCACCGAAACTTGCGGGGTCGAGTTGTCGATAACGGCTGGTGTGACATCGATCGCCGCGGTGCGAATGCCGATCGTTCGCATCACGCTTTGGGCCTTTGTCTGGACATCTGCGGCAGTTGCCCCCGGGACAATGCCTTGTCGAGCTCCTTCGTACAGCGCGTGCTCGACCGTGTGTCGCATCATCGAGACGCGGCAGAGTTCAAGGGCAGCAAAGAAGAAAAAGAAGACTAACCCAACCGTAATAGCCATTTCCACAGCGACCGCACCGCGACGACGTCGACTGGAGCGTTGGATGGCAATGCGTGACGTATTCGATTGCATGGCTTTACTCCGTGATGATCGTGCTGAGTGTCAACGCGATTTCTCGGAAGACTTGGGCAAGTTGAACATTGTTGACCGCGTGAAAGTACCGTCCGTTGCCGATCCTTGCGACTTCCTGCATGGCTCGTCGATCGGCATCATTTCCAAACGTTATCGCATGGATCACAGTTCCCTGGGCGGCTTGGTCGGCTGCGGCGAATCTGGCTGGCCGTCCTCGATTTTGTATCCCATCGGTTAGTACGATCATCGTTCGCTCGACGAACAGCCGAGATCGACCGCGCGACATAATGCGTCCTCCGGCATCGATACCGCCAGAGATATTCGTAAACCCGGAAGCTGACATCCTGGCCATCGCGGTATCGATCAATGCGAGGTTATCGGTCAACTCAACATCTTCGGTCGCGTCTGTCGAGTACGAAGCCAATCCAACCCGCTCTTGAACGGGACTTGCATTCAATGTTGCATTGAAAACTCGTACCGCCGATTGGAGGCCTACGAATTTCCTATCGTCAAGCATCGATCCCGATCGATCGACCACCAACACGATATCGCGTTGCACATAAGTTGCGGTCGCGGTTTCTTGAGGTTCGAAAGACGACACGTTGAACATTCGGCCGAAGAACAATGGCACACTTCCCAACGGAGATCCGCGATCGCGTTTTCCTACGACTCGCACGCTGTTGCTGGGCGTGCCGCCCGACGTAAACACGAAGCGTCCGGATACATCTAGCTCAGAACGGCCATACTCGAAATCAGCGTCACGAAGCGCAAGGCCTTGATTCGCAACACGATTCTCAAGCCCAATCGCTTTTCCTTGGTCTAGTGATTGTCGGATGTCTTGAGTTCGCGCGAGCGCTTCGGCTGCAGCCTTCGCCGATGCATCCGTCGCTGTCCTCAGTTCGGACTTGACCAAGTGCATGTATGCAATGTCGACTGAGAATGCGACGGTTACCATGAAAGCGAACATCATGACGCAAATCAGAATAAGCATTGCGCCATGACGCGACGCTTTCGCGGGTCGAAATCGACCTTTGTTGAACCGAATGCGATCAGCCAATGCGTTCGTCTGGATCATCATGCTGCTCATTTCTATTCCTTGACCATGACGGTACGGACTGTATTGATTCGATCCGCAATCACACGCCCCATGAACGGGCTGTTTGCTCCGAACGGAGCTGAAATCTCAATAACCACGTTGCTTCCGCGCGGAGCCAACTCGGTGTTCGCTGGCGTGAATAAAACCCTCGAGCCGCGAACTTGTCGCGATGTGAGTACCGCTTGGGCACGTGCGGTTGCATCGGCTGTCGTTGAACTGGACCGGATTGCCTCACGGATACCTTCGTAGGCGCTGGTAGTCAATGCTTGACGGAGGAAGATTGCGCTTGTGGCTTCAATGCTTCCGAGAATCAAGAGCATGATAATGGGGAGGCACACGGCGAATTCAACGATCGCTGCTCCACGTCGCGGCTTTCTTCTCATGATGGTTTCGTAGGGTCCGTCTTGGAGGAGCCAGGCGCTGTCGAGGGCGTCAGCGAAACGACTCGATTAAAATCATTGGCTAGCGATCGCCAAAAGTCATTCGTGCGAAACTCCAAGGGGCGAACGGACTTGCCTTCCGCGAGCGCTGCAAGGGTCCGTCGCAAACGAAATATTGGCCCCGTAAATCGATTGGAAAGCTTGACTGCGTCGAGCACGAAGACTGGTAAGAGCGCGATTGCCACGATCAGCAACGGAATGCAGATCGAGAGAAACTTGTTGGTGGTTTCGGCCATTGTATCAACCGGTGATTCAAACAAGCGCACCCAAAGGAACATTGCGATGGCCGTTGCAACCACAAACATGGTCCAGTGGATGCATAGACGCACTACGAGACTCGACTGCACCTCGTAGTCGATAAGTTTTTGAGATCTTCTTTTTGACATCGCGAGCGAACCTTTGGACGATGGATGCTGAAGTGAGCATGCAATCGATCGAATTCTCCGATCGACTTTGCTTTGACGGAAAAATATGTCACGCTGATGCGTTTTGTCATGGCATAAGTACTTAAATAAATCGGTTACTTTGCATTTTGGGTGATATTTTCCGGTTGTGCGGTTTAGGCAGGGCTGTTTGGAGGTTATGATGGTCAGCAAAGGATTTTCGACCGCAATGGGTCTGGGGTATCTCACTTGGATTTGCAAAGGATTTCATGCATTCGACGACGTTTTCTCAAGAACAGCCCACCCAGACGATCGGTGCCGATGGTCGGGCGGGCGACAATCAGGAGCTGATCAACCGCTACGAGAAGTTGATCGAAGATCAGCGATTGCAGTGGACGACCTACCATCGTTTGGAACGTGTTCTCGGAAGCGGTGGCCAAGGAGTCGTCTTCTTGTCGTATCGACGCGGAACAGATGGATTCGCCTTGCCGGTTGCGATGAAATTCTTTTCTCCGGAACGCTTTAGCAGCCAAGCTTCGTATGAGCAGGCCATGGCGAGAATTGGTGCTGTGGCGTCGCGCGTAGGACGAATCCAACATGATGGCGTTTTGGATGTTCAGGATTTCGTCGATCGAAGCCGAATCCGGATCATGGTCATGGAATGGGTTGACGGATATGACCTTCGAGAATTGAGCGACCTAAAACGATTATCGCAAATTCGCGGACGAGTCAGCGGTAAACGCTGGGAATACATCAACAGTGTGATTGTTACGTCCGGTCCATCACAGTGTCGTTACAAAGCGGGCGTTGCGGTGGCGATCGTTCGCGATTGTTTGGCCGCTTTGGCGGCGATGCATCGCGAAAAAATCGTTCACGGAGATATTAAGCCTTCGAATATCATGCTTAAACGGACCGGGCATGCCAAACTGATCGATATCGGTTCAGCTTTCGAACTAGACAATCCGCCACCCGTGCGCACCTGTACTCCTTCCTACGCAGCTCCCGAAGTTTTGGAGAATGCCCCTATTTCGCCCCGAAGCGACTTGGCATCGCTTGGATATGTTCTGATCGAACTGCTATCCGGACAACCTTGTTTTCCAGAAACCGATTCGCTCAAGGATCTGCTTCATGCCAAACGTGCCTTGCCACAAAAGCTTGAGGAATTGCTTCCAGACGAAGTGAAACGCAACGACCTCCTCATGAACTTTTGTCGAGGCATGATCGCGCCGGATCCAAATCGTCGATTCCCGAGTGCCGAAGCGGCAGAACTTCTCGAAGACGGTGCGGCACGCTTCCACCGGCAATTGGTCCTCAGCAATTTAGCTAGCGAATACGACAATGAGATCCGCGTTTGGCTGGAAGAGCTGAAGCAGCTCGACTTGACCTAGCGCTCTATTCGTTACGTCTGGAAGAATCGTTAAACTCGGCACAGTCAACCGTCCGATACCTTCTCGTGAGAGATAGCACAGAAGGTTCGATTCTGCGTCGAAATGATAGCAGTTCAAGTCTCCTGTGTTTGGCTGGCTCTTTTTGTTACCAGGACCGGACACAATGAACACCGAAAACCGAGATCGCTCAAAATATGCTCTCTGCATTCGACGATCACGATTTCACTTAGCGTTGTTGTCTTCTGTAATGCTCGCAAATCCTGGTCTTCAGATGCTGCAAGCGGCTGATTCGTTCGAACCGCGCGACAGTTCACACGCCGCACGGCTCGATACCGTCCCCGTACTGAAGTCCGTTGGAATCCGATTCGTCAAAACCCCAATCGCCAATGCCGAGACGGTATTCTCTGCTCCCGCTCTACAGATGTTGGAGCCACCTCCTGCGGGCATCTCGATGGAGTGGCCAAACAATGCATCGAATGTAGAAGCAGCTACTGAAAAAAAAGCACCCACGCCATCGAAAGTCATCGTCAACACGCTTGCATCTTCACCGATAATCAAAATGCCACCGATGGTAGCCAGCTCGGAACCAAAGCTGGCGTTACCGATGCCGACAGGGACAGCCAGCGTCAAGATGCAAATGGCTTCGGTCAGCACTTTGCCAGCGAACCTTCAGCTTCCACCCGCGCAACTTATATCTTCGGCGAAGCCTGCCGATGCGAAATCACCAGTCGACGAACCGACGACGATCACGGCCCCAGTACTGCTTCCGAATCTAGCGATCGTTGAACCAAAATCGGAGGCTTCTCGTTCCGCGACTTCAAACCTGCCTGTTGCGGCCTCCGAACCCGAAACGACAAACCCAATCGATCTTCCGAGTGGACAAGAGGAAGTAGCGAATTCCCCATCAACCAGAGAACAACCTGGGTCCGCCGCAACCTCGATCGTTGCTTCCGACACAACACAGTCAATGCCAGGATCGCAAGCCACAGAACCGCAGCAAACACAGATTTCTGCATCCGCGAAGGCACCTCTGCTGGCTGGAAAAAAATCGAACGACGTTACATCTCGGGCCGCCAACGTAGTCCGTATCCCAAGTATGACCCTAGCGGGCAAGAGTCGAGAGAATGTAGAGCTGAAACCGTCTAGCGAAGCTGTAGCAACGCAAGCAGTAACGATGCACACCTCAAAATCGCAATCTGCAC
>JANPLJ010000999.1:0-1150 GCA_031426475.1 Pirellulaceae bacterium
ATCGCTTCACGACTCACACGCTCGTCTTCAGTTTCTTCTGGAGCTTCATCTTTGAGGACGAGCACGGCGACATGCGATAGATCTTCGTGCATCATGTAGTAGTTTCGATCTGGATCATGGCCAATGGCAACATGCTTCCAACCGCCAGCGACCTTCACCGTTCCCACGTAGCTTATCAGCTTTCCAATGCGATAAAACCGATAGATGTGCCCTATACTCGATTCGGCAGTAAGGATTTCGCCATCGGGTTCGCACCGAAGGTTCATCGGATTACAACAAGAACCGAAGCCGTCTTGCGCTCCGCCCGTGGCTCGCTTCCCGAAACCGCTTAGTCGCTTTCCGTTTCGATCGTAGAGAGCTACTTCGAATTTAGTGTTCTCCGCGAGTACGAGATTGGTACCATCGGTCTGAATGTCGAACTGTCCGCAGCAACCATGTGCGTCGCTAATGATTTTTTCTTCGACGGTTAAATCTGGGCTCAGCCGCCAAACTCCGTATCCATAGCCTACTTGCTCAGTGCAAGAAACGTAGACTTCGTTGTTGGTCGCAGCGATAGCGGAACAGGACATGAGACGTGCGATAATTTCGTCATCGGAAGGAATCGGCTCTGCGATCGCGTCGTCGGATTGTACCTTGAGTTGTTGTTCGAGTACTCGAAGACGACGCTCACGTTTAGTTTTGGTTTTCGCGTCTTCGTCGTCGGGGGCTTCTTTAAGTTTGGCGATTTGTTCTTCGATTTTCTTTTTTTGTTGTTCCATCGACTCACGCATCTCAGCAAGTCCTTCTTCGGCCTCTTTGCGAGCCCTCGCGATCGCTTCCTCGCGATTTCCGATATTGGGAGCGTCGATTTCGATTTCGATAGCCCCATTCAGTGCAACGCGAGCGACCTTTCCAGAACCAGCAACGTAAAGCTTGCTATTGGGCGAGAAATTGATTGCTTGTGGGACAAAGGGGAGCGAAAAGGAATCGAACAGCAATCCGCTTGGATCGTAGATCATGATGAGTCCACTATCGGCGGATCCATCGCTTGAGCTGCTTCGACACGCCATCCACAAGTTGCCGCGGGGACCGACGCAAAAAGTTTCCAACTTGACCGACTTGCCCTTGACCTCAGGTTTGATCGTGTACGCTTGCTTGTGCGTAGCCTCTC
>JANPLJ010001000.1:0-3891 GCA_031426475.1 Pirellulaceae bacterium
CTTCATTGGTAACGCCCGTTCGCGACAGGTTTCTTGCCCGTATTAGTGGATATGGGATCGAAAACCTCGAAACGCTAACCGGCCCGAACCCGAATCTCACATTTGGGAGCACAGGTATCACGGGGCAAACAGGGTTTTCCAATGGCGTGAACAGTTTCTTTCCCTATTCGGTCAGTGGCACGAATTTCGCCTATGACACCGATGGCGTTGAAGACTGGATTCAGTTTTCTCAACCAATTACCGCCTTTGGTACTTACATTGTGCAAGGCGGCGATGGAAACTCGGGAAGTCCCGTTTTTGCACCCACCAACACGCTCACATTTCGTCTCGAAAACACTCTCCTCGCGACGAGCAAAGATGTGGTTATCGCAGGCCTAGGCCCTGATTTTCCGTTTTACAATGTTGTTTTTGCAGCGATCACGGATACCGATTCGTTTAATCGCATTTCGTTCCGCGAAACGTACGACGTTGACGGATTATTGTATGACGACTTTATTGCCGGATATGTCACGTCCGTCCCCGAGCCAAATTCGCTGCTCTTGCTCGTGTCCGGAGCTGCGTTGACTTTCTATCGGGGATATCGAAAGCGATCCCATCGAGCATCAACCAAACTTGCTTAGCTTCCATGTGTGAATAGCGAGAAGTAGCATGCGGCGAGCAATGACGCTAATCGAACTATTGGTTGTGATCGGCATTGTCGGAGTTCTTGCGTCGCTATTGTTGCCAGCAATCCAGGGAGCTCGAGAAAGTGCTCGCCGAATGCAATGTCAAAACAATGTGCGTCAGCTTGGAATCGCGATACAAAATCATGAAACCGCAACCAAGATGTTTCCCCCAGGTTCGGTAGCAAAGCGTTACGACCCCGACCCGCTGCACCCTCACACGTTTTATCGTTGGTCGGCCTTGGCCCATTTGTTGCCTTACTTAGAGCAGCAGAATCTCCATAACCTCCTCGACCTGTCGCTTCCTCTTTACATGCCGGGTGCCGGCTATCCCATCGCAAATCGCAACAAGGCTGGCATCGAAAAAGTTCTGCCAAGCTTCCTTTGCCCAAGCGACGTCGCAAAGATCCTTAAAACCGGTATGGGACCCACCAATTACGCGGTTTGTGCCGGCTCGGGTGTAGGAGGCGGAACGCCGTTCAGCGCTGACGGACTTTTCTTCGTCAACTCGCAAACCAGATTCGCTGATATCCTCGACGGTACTTCTCATACGGTCGCGATCTCCGAAAGTATATTGGGGCTAGACACCTTTCGGAGCGCCAGCGGCACCTTTTCATCCGCCACACCTGGGCGCAGCTATAAATTTGTGCTGAGCTTTTTTGGTCCTCCCGACTTAACGGATTTTAGATGCAATGGTTCGATGACTTTCAACTCTGCAACAGGAAACGGAAACGATCCCCGTGGATTCGCTTGGTGCAGTGGGGAGTACCGAAGCGCAATGTATAACCACTATTACACACCCAATTCTAAATCATTTGACTGTATTACATCGGTCACGATTGATCCTTCACCTCCGCCAGATAAACCGATTCTCTATTCGGCATTTGGTTGGCGAACCGCAAGGAGCTTGCATATAGGTGGCGTGAACACATGTTTCGCCGACGGAAGCGTTCGCTTCGTTGGCGATGCCGTCGAACCTGAGATATGGAAATCCTGGTCAACACGAGATACTGGCGAAGTCATTGCAATCGACGAATAGTGCCGGCACAAGGCGATTAGAGTGTTTTCCAACCAGCATTTGCGGCCGACGGCATTCGAACAAAAAAGGCCAACAATCCCAGAGCAAGCGCAATGATGGCAAGAATCCACGAGATTTCGTCGTATCTTCTGAATTTCTCATGCGAGTACGAAATGACGAGTGGGCCAAGTGAGGACGCAACGACCGTCGACATTTGCGCCGCGCCCTGTATCCTCGCAAGATGACTCGTTCCGAACGCTTGCCCCCACACGGAAAAAAACAGCACAGTAATCATCCCGCCTGAAGTCGCATAACCTAGACAGTAGAGATAGGCATGCCACTCAGACTTCAAAAACGGAATTGTCAATAGAGAACTGCCCAAAAGTAACATCGAACATCCAAGTAGAATCGGAAGCGAAAATCGCATCGCAAGCCACCCACCCAATAGATTTGCCAACAATCCGACTAGCAATCCTCCGATGACAACCGTTTGGAAAATCGCCTCCCCGAGACCCCGTTCAACAAGTATTGACTGCTGGAATAATGAAATTCCCGAACTCGTCAATCCAAAAAAGGAAACGCACGTTGCAAAGAGCCAGAAACAAGGCGAGCGCAATGCTTCCGATAAAGTCGCCCCTGAGTCCGACGAGTTAGTTGACGTGATTACGTTTTCTTGATTTGCAATGGGCACCTGTCGACAACCTAGTAACCATAGCAATATGGGTGCTGTTACGAGCAGGCCAATTCCCAGTTCGCCCCAGGCCAATCGCCATCCTTCAGACGATATCCGCGTCATGACGATGCCGGTTCCGGCTGCCATCAAGACAGTCATCAATATTGCATAGATCCCCATCGCCATCGTCGATCGATTTGGAAAAGCCTTGCCGATAATCGCAAGACTAACCACGGAAAGCATGCTTTGGCCTACCATGCGAGTCAGCATGATCCCCATTCCCAGCGCCGACAACGTTTCGACGCGACTCATCCACCAAACTAAAAAGCCAAGCACAATCACGCTAAAGGTTCCAACAACCTGCGATCCATAACGATCGATCAACCATCCTGCCGGAAGGCAAGCGAGGCTGCCAACCAAAGTCGCCCATAAATTCATGCTGGCATATTGAGTCTCTGACAATTCGGTAAAATCCGCCAACAACGGCATCGTAATCAGCCCCAGCGCATGTGTTCTTCCTGGCAGCGTGCATGCCATCGTTAATGACGCAGCCAGCACCATCCGCCAACCTATCCAAGTAGACAACCCGAACGATTGAGGCGGTGTAAGTCTGACTCGCTTTAAACCCATCGTGTATCCTGACGTAACCGGAAGACAATCGACAATTCTCCAAAGTCCCAACGGGACTTTCCTAATGTTAGACCAGGGTGGCGCGAAGACGCAATGCGTCAAATCGCAACTCTGTGAACGACCTGCCGCCAGTTCTTCCAAACAACGTGGATCAGCGGCTCCGCCCGCTGATAAAAAACAGTCCCCAGTACGACAAAACATTCTTAGTGGTGGCTTGGCGAGCTTTCCTCTCTTTCGCCCAAAGTAGCCAAAGTGTTCCGGCCAACCCAGACTAGTGCTTCGACCAACTTTAAGTTTAGGGTTTCAAGTCGTAGCCGATGTCGTAAGACTTCGGAGGCAGCGCAGTAAACATCGCCTTTCGAGCTGCGTCCGAATTCTGACGAAATCGGCTACCAACCCAAAAATCCAATTTGGATGAAGCACTAGATTGTCGCGTTTCGCTCCCGCGAAAGGAAGCTTTTGCGAAGCAAAAGCCGATAATCAATTGTTCGCGAAGAAGGAGCAAAAGACGACTTTAAAAACAAAGCCTTGATACTCAACCTTTCTTCTTCGCAATGAATTGGACCACATAGGCTAATCCAGTATGGTACTCCCCTTCGTTAACTTCCCGCTCAACTTCTTGGGACAGGATCTCATCACAATTGGGAAACTCTCCCTCTACATCGAAAAGAGACATCAGCAAGTCTGGATCTTTCGGACCACCTGTATTTCTATCAAGCTGTTCTTTGGTATACGCTTCGAGCAAGAATATCCCGCCAGGCTTTAAGCTTCGTTCCACCAAGCGGTAAAGTCGCCGACGAACAACACTTGGTAGATGGCAAAAGATCGATATCACTGAACCGAAGCAATTCTCGGTTGGTTCGAAGGTTGCAAGATCAGCGATCTCGGTTCGAATCACTACGCGCTTC
>JANPLJ010001001.1:0-4465 GCA_031426475.1 Pirellulaceae bacterium
ATTGCCTGCCACATCGGGCTGCAATCTCTGCGTCCGATTCTTCTTCGCATTTGCGATCGGTGCGTTGTCGGTGTGCATGTCGGTTGGATGCAGCCTTAATCCGGATGTTCGCCGCAAACCTCAATACCACAATCCGTTTCCTCAACTTGGAACCGTTGCGCTTCTTCCGTTTCGCAATCAAAGCGAAGATCCAACGTTGGATGGATCGCGAGTAACGCTTGCATATTACAACGAATTACAGGAGATCCCTGGCTTCGAAGTCATCCCAGTTGGAGTTGTGGAATCACAGTTAGCTAGCTTCGAGCAGCAAGTGCTCCAGCGTCCTATCGGTAACCAGAAGGACATCCAACAATTCGCACAATTCCTCGGGGTTGACGCCGTGCTTCAAGGTGCCATTACAGATTACGATCCCTACTACCCTCCGCGTATCACGTTAAAAGTCAACTGGTATGCGGCGAATGAAGGTTTTCATCCTATTCCCGTTGGCTATGGTCTACCATGGGGAACCAAGGCCGAAAAGAAGATTCCAGAATCGATTCGCTTAGAATCGGAACGTGCATTGGCTCGCGAACAACTCAACACACAATCACCGATCGTCAAGATACCAGCGCCGGCGGAACCCCTGCGTGAAAAGCCGGTGCTTCTTGAAAATGAAGCGGACGACGAGCCAGTGAAGACAGCCAATTATGAAGCTCAGACGATTGCGGATCTAAGGATATCAATCCCTTCGGAAGCCGAAGTCATCGAAGAAAGCAAGCTGATCGAACCGGTCCCGATGGAATCAATGGAGGCTATCGAATTCGGCTCGTCACCGCATGATTCGGTGGCCTCGATCGCATCTCCATTGCCCGTCGATTGGCCTGACCCACAGGGCTTTATTCCCGCGCCGCCAAAGTCGGTACGACCGGTCGCCAATGCACAATCGCTTCCAATCATTTCACATATGCACACGTACAACGGTCATGACGAAGATTTCACGCAACGGCTTTCTGAGTATTATTACTTTCGCGACGACGCTAGGTTTGGGGGCTGGGAAGCGTATCTCCAACGCAGCGAAGACTTTATAAGATTCTGCTGTTATTCGCATATCGTCGAAACGCTCGCTTCACGCGGTGGACAACTTGAAAGTCGAACCGTAGTTCGTTGGCCATTAAACCGATATGAACGGTAACTGGCTTGCGGCACGCGTGTCAGTTTTTTTTGAACTGACACGGAGGCGGCGATGGGAAAAGAAGTTAATGTTCTAGCGCTCGTAAAAGGGTCCGAGCAATACGTATTCTTTTTCGATGATAGCAATCGAACGGAAATGCTTAGAACGCTTGGAAGATACGCAGCGAACCCCGAGCTATCATTCACTTGGTACGACGCTGCGGTCCTGAGCGAAAAAATTCGGCAAGCCTTACCCGCTGCCGGAAATCCTGCCGAGTCGAATACTGCTTCCCACGCGCCGGCCCGTTCGGTTCCTCGCTTCCATATCCCGATGCCCGGCGAAAGGTCGTAGCCCCACACGACGATGCATACCGAGATCGCTCAGTTCCTTCGCTATCTCGATGTCGAGCGCAATGCTTCTGAATTGACGATCAAGTCTTATCGAGAAGACTTGATGGACTTAGCAGACTTCCTCACCGAAGAAGGACAGCGCAAAGTCGCTCCTCGAGAAGTCACCCCGACTGAATTGCGAGCCTATGTGGCTGCCTTGCATGAAGCGGGATATGCCAAGTCGTCGATTTCGCGAAAGCTCGCTTCCTTGCGGAGTTTTTATCGGTTTGCTCAGCGGCAATCGATGGCCGACAGCAATCCTGCGAAACCTCTTCGCAATCCACGCGGCAGTCGAAAACTACCTCACTTTCTCACTGGCGACGAAATCCAAAAGCTGCTTGACGCACCGCCGAAACATGATGTCGCCGGTCTGCGAGATCGCGCTATCCTCGAGACGATCTATTCAGCCGGACTTCGCGTGAGCGAACTAGTCGGGCTTTGTGATGAAGATATCGATTACGCCGAAGGCGTCGTCAGAATTCGCGGTAAGGGGCGCAAAGAAAGATTTGGGTCGCTCGGCAAGTTCGCTATCCGGGCGCTGCAAGAATATTTGAAGCAAAGGACACGTTCTTCCAAGCAACCAGAAGGAAGAAAAGGACCAACCTTTGTCAACCGCTTTGGCGATCGTCTGACAACCCGAAGCATTGGACGAATGCTTGAAAAATATATTCGCGAAGCGGGTCTCGACACTCGTACCAGCCCACATACCCTTCGCCATAGCTTCGCGACGCATCTTCTGAACGCAGGAGCAGACATCCGGAGCGTTCAAGAGTTACTCGGGCACAAGAGTCTCGTCACCACCCAGATCTATACGCATGTTAGCACTGCGAATCTACAAGAAGTTTACAATCGCGCTCATCCGAGGGCGAAGGGTTGAGCATTGCGCATTGCGCGTTGAGCGTTGAGCGTTGAGCGTTGAAACGTGTCATTGTCGCAGTCAAAACTCGGTTCGGGTCGAATGACCGTTCTTTTCGGACACGATCTCTATCCAATCGATCTCGATCGGCTTGGTTTGCTTTGGAAGGTAGACACGTACGATTCCCAACGGTCCAGTCGCCGGAATGGTAACCGCGACCTCTTGCCAACCACCTGCTAACTTAAACGATACGCTCTCGGCCTTGTCCTGAGTGCCGCCCGGAAGCCAATCCAAGTGAGACTCGGCCGCCTCGGCTTTGATTCGGAACTTCACGATGCTTGGACCACTGTGCTTGTTGGCAGAGAAACCAAGGAAGCTCGCGTCGGTGAGTTTCGTCACCTTCACAATGCCATTTTTTGCCTTGGCTGTACACGCACGAGCCTTCCAACCCATGAGCGCCGGATCACTGTCGTCTTTGGTTGCTGGCTTTGGTGTATCTTTCGGTGATGTCTCTTTCGATGAAGCCTCCTTTTTGATCTGCTTGCCTTCGAGCTCAGGCTGATACTTGGCGGGATCGAACGAAGGATTCGGAATCGGTAAGACAGCTTTGGTATCAGCGAGGAATTTCGTGATAAGCCCATCTAGTTCGCTTACCAGTTCTGGCTTCTGCGAGGCTAAATTTGTCTTTTCAGAGATATCATCGCGAAGATTGAACAGCATATAACGGTGTGCACCTTGGTCGCCACCGTGGAAGATCCGAATGAGTTTCCAGTCACCTCGATGCGCGGAGACAGCCGGCGGCAACCAGTCGGGAACGGCGGGATTATGGGGGAAGTATTGAACGACCGCGTTTCGCGTAAACGAGCTTGCTTTTAACGCAGGCAGAATACTCGTACCATCGAAATGCTGGTCGGCCATCTTCTTGAGCCCCAACCCTTCAAGCAAAGTTGGATAGTAGTCCTCGCTCTGTACGATTGCATCGCTTCGTGTGCCTTTTAGCGTTACACCAGGCCACGCGACGATGCATGGAACACGCGTCCCACCCTCGAACATGGTCGCCTTGCCCCCTCGCAATGGCGCATTGCTGGTCGGTGTCGTGCCGTCCACTTCGTTATACATGTTTCCGCCGTTATCGGATGTAAACATGATGATCGTATTGTCAGCGATCTTCAGACGATCGAGCGTATCGAGCAACGTTCCAATCGCGTCGTCCATACTCTCGATCATCGCAGCATAAGTAGGGCTGCGCCGAGGATCGCTCGGATCTACACGACTACGGTGTTTTTCGATAAGCGATTTTTTTGCATCGAAAGGAGCATGAACACTGAACATCCAATAGTTTAAGAAAAACGGTTGGGATTGATGTTTCTCCATGAAGGCGACCGCTTCCTTCGCCATTCGATCTTCGAGATGTTGGTCGGGTACGTTTGGGTCGTGATCGAAATCTGCAAATTTCCAAGGCGCAACAAAACTGCCCGCAGGCCCAGGCCCTGGATGATGAGGGACGTCAACATCGAAGCCCTGCTGGAGCGGCGAATACGGCTCAGCTCCAAGATGCCACTTTCCAAAGTGCCCAGTCGCATACCCTGCATCTTTAAACGTTTCTGCCATCGTGCGATACTCGGGCTTTAGACGCGTAACCGGCGTGGGCTGGATGGCCTTCTGAATCGGCGGAGCGGACTTGCCGACTGTGGCTTCCAGCACCACTTGCGGTAAATGGCAATTGGGCGTCGTAATCCCAGTCCGCGCGGGACTCATTCCCGTAAGAACTGCCGAGCGAGTCGGTGAGCATAGCGGGCTGGCCGAGTAGGCTCGCGAAAATACCATACCGCGCTTCGCCAGACGTTCAACATTCGGTGTCTGATAATACTTGGTACCGCCGTACAACGTTGTATCGCTCCAACCTAGATCATCCGCCAGGATGAAAATAACGTTTGGCGGCGCCGAATACGAAATCTGTCCAAAAGCTAGAAAAGCAATCAGAGCTACTACACGAGTGATATGGTTCTTCAGATTTTTGCGAGTGAGCATGTTCATAGATTTCGAATCAAAAAGTTTGTTTCAATTTGG
>JANPLJ010001002.1:0-2321 GCA_031426475.1 Pirellulaceae bacterium
AGTAGAGGGAAGAAGCACTCGCGCCGACGGCCACCACGAAGTTGCTGAGCGGACTGGTGACCACGGCGCTGCTACATCGTTTCGTGACAATCAAGTTACAGCCACTAATGGCAACGCTGGTCACCCAATCGAGATTCATAATCGGATGACCTGGCCGACGGCGAGATCGCAACGCCAGAGCCAGGCATCACCTACGACCTGCGAACGATCAACAATCGCAAGCTCGACGTCGGCAGCGTTGTCGATGTAATCCGACACGGTTCTACGCTGTTCGCCCGAACGACCAACGGAGACTCGATCGCAGTCTCCGGCCACGGCGCTGCCATCCTGGTACCGCACGATTTGTAGACAACGAACAGCCATAAGCACGGAACGCTTCCCACCAATCGCCCCACGTTTGCAGCGTGTGGGCGATCGTTTGACTGGGCGAGTATTTTGTCGACCTTGCCTACCTACGCAACCGTGGCCAAACCTCGCGTTTTTTAACGTCAACACTTTTTCACAGCGGAGAATCATTGATGGACAAACCTCCTCGTATCGGAGATCGCATCCGGCTCGTAGCTATGCAAGACGATCCCGATCCCATTGCCGTTGGCCAAACGGGAACTGTCGCTGGCGTGAATTTGCACAATGCAGGAAACGACGGTTGGATTCAAATTGATGTTTCTTGGGATAATGGACGAACGCTGATGCTGGTATCGCCGCCCGATACATTCGAAATCATGGATGGCGATAGGTAACGGATCGGAAGACCCATTTCGATGGCCAGGTCGATCTCGGCTTGAACACCTCGACTGGTCTTCCAGCCATCGAGTGTCAGCACAAGCAACTCGTTGCATCTTTTCATATGCTCACAGTCATTGGCCTGCCAAAATTCCCATTCAATCGGCAGCCCATAACGAACGAGCGGATGGCTGTGAGCGATAGGAGCGTACACGGACAATCCCGCACGCATCAGCCATGCGGCTGCGGCACAAGCAGCATCGAATCGCTTTTCGCGGACAACGGGATTTGGATGTGTGTAAGGACTTGCAAGGTAAATCATGTTTAGCATTCCTCATTATCGAATCTGTTGATCTTGACTTTTGGCGATTCAAGACGCATGATGGTATAACAATGGTCGACCATACGAGGAGGTAACTGATGATTAAGAATTTGGTAAAACACGGGAACAGTTGGGCAGTAGTAATTGACCGCCCAATCCTGGATCTTTTGAAAATTGCACCTGAGTCGCAAGTTGAACTGACAACCGACGGTAAGTCGATTCGGATCATGCCGGTCGACGCCGATGATCGAAAGATGAAAACGCGAATGGCCCGTAGCAAGGTAAATGCTAAGCACGCCAAGGCATTCAAGAAACTTGCGGAGTAGAGTGTGGTTCAGTTCTTGACATTCGATGATGTTATCGAGTCGCATTCCCTGCAAATCGAAACCTATGGCGGCAGTCTCGGCGTTCGAGACCTTGGATTGCTCGAATCCGCCCTTGCGCAACCCGAGGCAGGATTTGGCGGGCAGTTTCTTCATGCCGATATTTTCGAAATGGCATCCGCCTATCTTTACCATATCGTTTTGAACCATCCCTTTATTGATGGGAACAAGCGAGTGGGATTGGAAGCAGCACTCATTTTTCTTGAAATCAATTCTGTAAACGTTGAAGCGCACGATGATGAGCTTGTCGATATGGTCCTCAAGACTGCGACAGGAAACTGGAGCAAGAAGGAGATCGCAGTCTTCTTTCGAGCCCACTCGCAATGATGCTTTGACAGGGCCTGTTCGCTCATCGCATGTTCTCCTCACGAGGCTGCATTGGGATCGGAGATTTGCCGGTCCGTTCCAAGACCGCGGGGATACCAGTGAAGCGCTGGAAACGATCGACGATGACGTCGCAGTAAAGTGTGTCGAGTTCCATCAATAACGAATTGCGACCACATTGCTCGGCACCGATCATCGTCGAGCCACTACCACCGAAGAGGTCCAGCACGTTCTCACCTTGCACTGACGAGTACTGCATCGCGCGAACGGCAAGCTCTGCAGGCTTCTGAGTTAAATGTGACATTGACTGCGGATTGATCTTCTTTACTTGCCAAAGGTCAGTCGCATTATTGGGACCGTAGTACTTGTGCCCGGCTCCTTCCCTCCAGCCATAGAACGCCCACTCGTGGGCACCCATGAAATCTTTGCGAGTCAAAACCGGGTGCTGCTTGTCCCAAATGATTGACTGCGAAAAGTAGAGACCGTGCTTCTTAAGCACTGGCGGATAGTTTCCGCAGTTGGCGTAGCCGCCCCAGATGTAGAAGCATCGACCAGGTAGCAAGACTCGG
>JANPLJ010001003.1:0-3965 GCA_031426475.1 Pirellulaceae bacterium
GAATGACAAACGTATCGAAACATTTCAAAATGCATCGTCGAACTCGGAAGCAACATCCAAAATGAATGCTCTTCGACTTCTCAAACGCATCTCGCGATGAATGCCCTAACCCAAGAAGGCACAAGTTCACCCTTGTTTGCGGTAGGTCTTCTGACTCGCCAACAATTCGATTTCAACGCCTTCTCACCCGAACAAGTCGGGCAATGGCACTTCCGAAAGAAGGAAATCGAACTTGCAGTGCGCTCTTAACGCAATGCCAATGGCTTACAGCGGCTGGACCGTCCCGGAATTGCACCGGAGTTCCCTGTTGTTGAGTCTATTAGCACCTTGCAAAGACTCATAACCGTAAACGTAAGGTCAAAATTATCGGCGTCGAGCAATGCTGTCAACCCCGCCTGATAATAAAGATATTTTGGCTCTCTTCTTCCGCCAAATCTGAATCCGCGAGTGTCGCGGCGGCAATGCAACGCTTGTCGCGACCTGCCTAGTCAATTAACCTCAATTCAGTCATGTACTGCAAACTTTTACTCCTGTCTGCCCTGACAGTGCAATCGAAACATCGAGAAAACTTACATTGCGTCTGGAGTTGCAGCGAAACAATAGCATACTACGAACAAGTGGAGAGATAAAATGGCAAAGCTTGGCAAAGTAATGGATCGACGACGATTCTTGAAGGCATCGGTCTCGACCTATAGCGCAGCCTTAACACTTCCGACAATTATTCCCAGTTCGGCGATTGGTCGCGATGGCTCAGTCGCGCCGAGCGAACGGATTGTGGTGGGAGGGATCGGAATCGGCAATCGTGGAAGTAAAGACCTTAGTTATTTTCTCGAGCAGTCCGACGTTCAATTTGCGGCTGTGTGCGATACAAAGGAGTCTCGACGATTGGCGGTGAAGGCGATTGTGGACGAGAAGTATGGCAATCAGAATTGCGACATGTATGGCGATTTTCGCGAACTGCTTGACCGCAATGACATCGACGCCGTCCTCATTGCGACCGGACCTAACTGGCATACGACAATGGCCGTTCACGCCGCGAAGGCCGGTAAGGATATGTATTGCGAAAAACCGTGTACGAAAAATATCGCGCAAAGTCTTGCGTTGGCCGACATCATAAAAAGAACCGCGCGCATATTCCAAGCTGGGACGCAGCGTCGTAATCTACCGAACTTCGCCTTTGCATGTTACCTAGCTCGCTCGGGCAAGCTCGGCAAACTTAATAAGGTTTACGCCCATCCAGGCGGGATGCAAGCGGTTACCAGCGGTTGGCTTCCTGCCCAACCAGAGCCAAGCAAGGATGTCGTCGATTGGGATAGGTACCTTGGTCCCGCTGCTTGGCGTCCCTTCAACACCAAGCATCTTATTGGATCCCAATTCGAAAAAGGTGGCGGTCTGGTTGGAGGCGGTGTTTTAGAATGGGGCTCACATTGCGTCGATCTCTGTCAATGGGCGGTTGGTGATTCTCATCCTCCAATCGAATACAATGCGAAAGCCGATGATGAGCTTATCGCGACGTATAGCGATGGCGTTCAGTTGATATTGCGAGAAAGCAAGTGGATTCCCTTAGGATCTTGCCCGGTCCGCTTCGAAGGTGAATCAGGTTGGGTTGAAACCGGCGACAGCGGAAAAATGGTGTTGAGTTCCCCCGAACTTTTGGCCGGTCGCTCCATCGATGAGATCAGTGGTTCACCCGCCATATTCCATGTTCGCGATTTTCTCGATTGCGTAAAGACTCGCCAAGAACCTAAAGGAAATGCGGGAGCTGCCGCTAGAGCTCACATTGCTTGCCATGCGGCCAACATCGCGCTATTTCTCGATCGCAAGATCAAGCTGGATGTTTCCACGATGGAGTTTATCGACGACGAGCCGGCCAACCGATTACGTTCCGAAGCCCTTCGAGAACCGTGGCGCATCTAGACGGATCCAGGAAGTCTTTGTCAGCAAACTGAAACCTTTTTTTGAAAAAACTTATGATACACAAACTTTATTCTTCTTCGCTGCTTTGACGTTATACGTGAGAACGGCGACGCTCGAAGCAACCGAGCCTTCGAAATTGCAATCTAAACCCAATGTGATCTTCATCCTTGCAGACGACCTAGGAATTGGAAACGTTGGATGCCTTGGATCAGACAACTACAAGTCGCCGAATATCGACAAACCTGCGAGCACTGGCATACGTTTCACACATGCCTATACGGGAGCACTTTGTGGTCCATCACGCGCATTGATTATGTCTGGACGGTAACAGCGCGCACACGTCTCGTCTACGTCGAAGACGGTCGAGGCATTGTCGGCCGAAGCCGAAGCCATCGAACGTGCCGCGAAGTTTGACAAGCTTGATAAGAACAAAGTAGGCAAGCTCACCCGCGAATACTATACTACTCACCAATCCGATGTCGAAGCCGCCTGCGCACGTTTCGACAAATACGATTTTGACAAGGATGGATTCATGAATCGCGAGGAATACATCTATAAGGGGAAAAAGCCAAAGACAATGTAAGCGTTCAGCATCACGCTCATAGCCTTCCGCTAACTTTCTGGCACGCCACCTGTGATTAAAATGAGGGATAGAAATGATTCAAACAAGAAAGCAGTTCCTTCAGACGCTTGGCTTGGCGTTCGCGAGCTGCCCAAGTTGGACTTGTCGCCTATTCGCGCAATCGCCATCGACTGCAACATGCACTTCTGCGCAAGCAACGGCCGACCCATCGGTTGTGCCATCGTACTTGCGTGGCTATGAAGAATTGTATCACAAGGATCCTAAGGCTGCGGCTATCGAGTGGCATCGCAAGTCGAGTTGGGGCATGTTCGTGCATTATGCACTGGCGAGCTTGAGAGGCTTGACGGCCGAACAATCGCTCAAGGCGAAGGATGGAAAGAAGGACGGCTGGAAGACACTCAAACAAGGTACACCGGAAGAATTCCTTCAACTCAAAGAGCAGTTCACTGCCGAAAAGTTCGATGCCGATTTTATTACGGATTTAGCGATTGCGGCCGAGATGCGTTATATCAATTTCACGACTCGTCATCTCGGCGACTTGTATATGTTCCGTACGACGGTCTCAGACTTCACGAGTTTGAATTCGCCAGCTAAGCGCGATTTGGTCGCCGAACTTGCCGAGCAGTGTCAAAAGAAGGGGCTTGGCCTGTTCCTCTATTGTCCGCCAGACGTCGCGCGGACTGAGCCTCAGGAAACATTCGATCGAAACAGCACTGTCATCCGAGAGCTTCTCACCCAGTATGGTCCGATCGCGGGTATCTGGTTCGATGGCGTCGGTTCTTACTATGAAGAACCTCAAGCCTATCGCCGCATCGACGAACTTTACGCGCTCATTCGATCGCTTCAACCGCAATGTCTTATCTCGTTCAAACAGGGGACCGGAACCGAAGACTTCGTGGCACCGGAAGGATGGATGCATACCAAGAGTGATCCTATTGCTCAGAAGGCGTGGGCGATGAACGCCGATAAGCGAGGCGATATCTGCACCAACATGCAAACGGCTCCGCCCGCCTGGATTTACCTGGACGGATGCGAGCATATCGATGCACAGCAAGTGTTAAGGCTCTTGGCGGATGCCTTTGCTCAGAAGGCCAATCTTACGCTGAACACAGGGCCGCTCCCGGATGGATCGATCCATCCCGATGATGTGGCGGCGTTGCGAGAAGCCGGCGAGCTGATTCGCAAGAACGGCTTCCCCGATCCCAAGCGTATGGACAAAGCCGAGCGAAAGAAAGTAAAAGCGAAACCGAAATGAGCAATATGAAGACGATGAGCAACGTAAAAAGCTTGGCCTCGACTGCCGCCGTATGGATACTGTCGATGACAGTCGTCGCCCGTGCCAACGAAGCAAAGGCAAACGCTAACACAACGATAGGAACATTTGTCCTAGGAGAGAGGCGACTCATTGGGAGTTCTGTGTTCATCGACAATCGGTCGCGTTCATCTAGGGTCCAAAGTTGTGAGC
>JANPLJ010001004.1:0-3447 GCA_031426475.1 Pirellulaceae bacterium
CCGGATGGCAGAACTTTCCGTCGAAAACCTCTTGGCTGGTCTGGAAGGCAAACCGCTTATCTGTCGCATCGCGTAAGACTTCGGAGGACGCGCAGTAAGCATCGCCTTTCTCGCGACGTCCGAATTCTGCTACCCACCCTAAAATCTAGCTGGACAGCGCTGCGTTCCGCCTTGCGAACCTCGTTATCTACTTCATTCGGGTGCGGTCGCCGCTTGGAGCTGCGAAGCGAGACCAGCCAGTCGTGCCGCCGAGTAGAACTCGTCACCACCGTGCTTTCCACCGGTGACAACGTCTAGCTGAACTGGACGTGTCACTTGTCGATAAGCGGCGACGAACTCGCGTGACTGTTCAAACGGCATCTGCGGATCGGCATCTCCGTGAATCAGCCAAAGAGGTGGATCTTGCGAGTCGACATGAACTACGGGACTGGCCAGCTGTGCTAGATCTGGTACGTCCTGCGGTTGACCTCCCAGAAATAATTGCAACGCGGGAATTCGAACGCTGAGACCATGCTCGGTGGACTGCGACAAGATCGAACGCAAATCGGATGCTCCAAAGAACGATACAATGGCTTGTACTCGTGACGAGACGTTCGTGTGTGCGCCGAGCGATCCTTCGAGCACTTCTATCCCGTCGCTTACACCAGCCAGTGCAGCTAAATGACCTCCCGCCGACGCGCCGGCAATGATGATGCGATTGGGGGCAACGCGATATCGCTCCGCGTTGGTTCTCAAATAGCGAATGGCAGCTTTGATATCATGAATCGGCGCTGGGAATTTCGCTTCAGGACTAAGTCGATAGTCGACGCTGGCGATCGCGAATCCATGTTCCAGCCAATGAGTCACTGGTACACCGTCCTTCGAGCCGCTTCGCCATGCTCCACCGTGGATCCAGACAACCAGCGGATCGGCATTTTTACTCACCGCACTCGATTGATAGATATCGAGTAAAAGCTTCCGATCGCCAATACTCGCATACTCCACATCGCGATACGATGGATCCGCTCCGATCGCGGTTGTAGCGAAGAATATGCCAAAAAAGATTGCAATATAACGATGCATCATTTGCGTCACGCCAAATCGGGCGTCAAAGTCGCCCCGACTGCCAAACGTTCGAACCAAATCTCAAAAACTATGTCGACGCCCTCCTTCGTCCCGATCCCTATCTCCATCAAAGCGAACGCCTTATGCGCCGCTCCGCATAGCTCTCATCGCATGTTTTTGACCGCGATGAGATTTGAACATCTTTCACCCTCACCCAAAAAAAGTATTTGCAGGGACAAATACAGGGTCACGCAAAATCTGCAGGGACACGATTTTCGTTTGCAGGGAAATTTGCAGGGTCAAACATCTCGCATTTCTCGTCCATCAGCAGCATCAATGCAGCCAATGTGTTGCATCAGAACACTAGACGGCATTCCAGCGCCTGTTTTCTTCAGTGAGCGGACGTAGTCCAAAACCCGCCGCTGGGAGGTTGGATCAAGACCGCTGATTTCGGTTTCAATCTGTCTTGTAAAGTCAGTAGACATAATTCGAATATTATACACTATTCAGACCGGGAATGGCTTCAGTATTTTACTTCAGAAAATCGTGGATGCTTGGCTATGGTCCAAGTAACCATTGCTCAGAATGGCTGTCCAGAGAGCTAACCGCGAAGTTGATAGGTCCCTGTCTTCGTCGGCCCGATGAACTCGATGAATCCTTCGATTCGTAAGGCATCCGGTTCGCGTTTCACCGTTTTTGCTAAGCAACCGAGTTCGGTGGCGATGTTGGTGGATCGGAGCTTGTAACCTCGCCGGAGGATCTCAAGGAAAGGCTCCGACGTTATGGACAATGATTCAAGTATGGCAAAAATCACTTAATCGATGGCTTTGCTGACTGTTTCAGTTGAATTAACAAGCGTGTCGCAACGTCGACCAGCTTCTCTCCCGACCCAGGCGCGCAGCGGCTAGCCGTTCCTTCATAGGCACCGTTCGGATACGCCTTACGATTTGGAACGTAACCAATTGTACCATTCGCCAACCCCTGGACCAATGTGAAAGGAAAAGGCGAAGATTGTTTGAGTGTTAACCCTAATTCCACGAACAACTCACCCGGAAAACCAACCCAGGCCAAGTCGTTTCCAATCGCAATGGCTTGTATTTCGGCATCAAACTGTTGGATCCCATCATGGTTGAACACGTCGACTTCGCCGTCAAAAAACTGTGCGGCATCACGGTATTGCTCGGCGATAAGGCGACCTTTTTCACTCGGCATGTCCAGCCTCACGACTTCACGAATCCATCGCAAGGAATCAACTTTGAGCGGACTGAGTTGACGATACGATTTCAAAACAGCTGCCGCAAGAATTGTTCCTATACGTGTCGCCTCTACGACGTCTTTTTTCCGGTGAACTCGCTCAGCATCTAAGAGATCATAGTGATTGATGTTGCCAGAAGCGCCGCTGGAAAAAATCGTTAACATCTCCGTGCCGCGAACATCCGATAGAAGATTGCTTAGCTGAAATGGAAAATCTTTCGAAGGATGATTTCCGCCGATCGTATCTAAGTGAATGCAAAAATTGACCCAGGTGACCATGGGGTCGCCATTGGACGTATCGAAAGTAACCACGCCGACTTCCGGATCGATGGGACCATCTGGACCAACGATCTCGCGAAGCATCGTTGGGTCAGTTTTTCCTGGATTGGTTTGAACCGTCCCGTCTCGCATCTGAAATCGGCGATTGAAGCTAATTGAATCTTCGAAGCCACGAGCCGCAGACAAGCGGCAGTCGACTAGTTCTTGATTGGCTTTGCGAACAGCTTCCGCAATACGCGATGGCAATCGCTCGACATAGTCCAAAGTTTTACGTCGGGCTTCAGCATCGGCCTTCGCGACAAACCGTGGACGAATTTGTGGAGCAGTATGCGTATGAGTGGCGATGAGCATGACGGCCGACGGATCGAGATCAGTCGTCTCAGCAATCTCTCGACGGACTTCCTGAACCATTCTGGTCGGGATGCTGGTTAAGTCGCAAACGACAAAGGCGACTTTCCTTCGATCAACTTCAAGAACGATCGCTTTGGCCTGTAATGGATCGTGAGCTGGTTCAGATAGCCTGATCTCAAAGGGAGGCCGTTGGGGAGCCTGCATCGGTGTACCCACTAGCGGTGTGATATCGACGACGGCCTTACCCAATCGGAACTCTGCTAGAGTTTCGGAACAGCCGCAGAGCAACAATAGGCAGTTAAGCAATCTAGCCATGCAACACATAAGCTCAGTCCATCAATGGTAGGTCTCTACAAAGAAAACACTCGCCTGCGGAATCCCCTATTGTACATCCTCAATATCGGATATCGCCCGTTGCAGTCCGACAGAGTCATTTAACGGCATGACTGGCACCATGGAAGACGTTTTTGAAAATGCGTCAGAAAACGAAAAAACCCTTGTTTCTCAGGGAAAACCAAG
>JANPLJ010001005.1:0-3947 GCA_031426475.1 Pirellulaceae bacterium
GAAATCCGAAACGTATTCTTGCGAGACTTCAGGCGTCATTAAAACTAACCCGTCCAGAAGTCAAACATTTGAATATGCTGCTGGAAAAGAACCAGGATCCAATCGCCACTTGCCAATTCCTTCTCGACCCAACTCGATGGCCATTCGATATCAAGGACGAGTCGACGAGGAAACTCTATGCAAAGGTGTTTAAGGAGCCCTAACCGAAAATACCACGAAAAAAGGCGATGTTCCATCGACAAGGCAAAAATGATAAACTTAGGTTCGGATTCTTCTTTAGACTCTAGTGCATAGAACGGTTCACGATGAACGAAACGTTAGCAGTCATTCTCGCCGGTGGAAAAGGAACGCGATTGGAGCCTCTGACGAGGGACCGAGCGAAACCTGCGGTCCCTTTCGGTGGAACGTATCGCATTATCGATTTCGTTCTATCGAATTGCCTTAATAGCGACATGCGAAAGCTTCTTGTGCTGACGCAGTATAAAGCGACGAGCCTCGATCGGCATATCGATCTCGCTTGGAAAGCCTATTTTTGTCGCGAGCTCAACGAGTTTATCGATATCGTCCCACCCCAGCAACGAATCGACGAGCAATGGTATCAAGGGACAGCAGACGCAGTCTATCAGAACATCTACGAAATCGAAAAGGAACGTCCCAAGGAGATTGTGATCCTGGCAGGCGATCACATCTACAAGATGAATTATAAACGAATGGTCGAATATCACCGTCAAGTGGGGGCTGACTTGACGATTGGTGCTTTGCGAGTCGACGTTGAATCGGCAAAGCAATTTGGCGTCATGCAAATCGATTCAGATCAACGCGTTGTCGGGTTTCAAGAGAAGCCTTCTCGACCGCAATCATTGCCGGGAGACGATGGACATTGTTTTGCATCGATGGGAATCTACGTTTTTTCAACCCGATTTTTGCTTGAGCAGCTTTGCCGCGATGCCAACGAACCGACCAGCCACCATGACTTTGGCAAGAATATTATCCCGTCGATTATTAAAGATCATCGTGTCGTCGCATTTCCTTTTCGAGATGAGAATCGCAAGCAAGACGCGTATTGGCGGGATGTCGGGACGTTAGATGCATATTACGAAGCCAACATGGATTTGATCGACGTCAATCCGCTGCTAAACCTCTATGATGAAGTTTGGCCGATCCGAACATTCCAGCCCAATCAACCACCTCCCAAGTTTGTTTTTGGAAGTCGCAACGATGGCGAACGATGCGGCCAAGCTCTCGATTCGTTGGTCTGTGCCGGAACCGTTATCAGTGGCGGTAGAGTGGAACGAAGCATTGTCGGGCCAATGGTACGAGTCAACAGTTTTACCCATATATCCGATAGTATCCTTTTTGAAGGTGTCGAAGTCGGTAGACATTGTCGCATTCGTCGCGCGATCATCGATAAGGGGGTGCGTATTCCGCCCGGTTTTGAAATCGGTTACGACCTCGAGAAGGATCGACAACGCGGATTCACGATTAGCGACAACGGTATCGTCACAATCCCAAAGACAGATTCGCTTTCGTCGGTTTTTGGCCAGTCATCGATGGAGTCTATGCGATTCGATGGACCACCAAATTCGAATGGCTCATCCCGACCGAATCATGTTCCGCAAAGTTCTGACAAAATGGATCGTAAGCCCGTTTGATTAACCGTTTGAGCTTTGAATGAATCCGTCGACTCCAATGTTGTTTTTTATGGGGCTGGTAATCGGCACCAGCCTGCTTTTGATCGGACTTGGACTTGGGCTGTGGGCTGGTCGCAGAATGGTTTCACCACCTATCTTGGATGATAGCCTCGAACGAGAGCAGCTCATTCGGTTCGTCAAGAACTTCGCAACCTGGACGACCGACTTTCAAGGTGATTTCTCTAAGTATCAAACGCAGGTTCGAACGCTCTCACAACAAGCCGAGAGCAGTCCTTCCACGGCATCGATAAAGGACGTTCAGAAACTGTTGAGGCAAATTTCTGTCGCAAATCAAGACCTTCAATCACGATTGGATAGTGCCGAAGAGCGACTAGAAAATCAAACGAAAGAACTTGCATCGTACCTTACCGAAGCCCGCACCGACGGTTTGACTGGTTTGGCAAACCGCCGAGCCTTTGATCAAAAGGTAGATGAGCATTTCGCGAAATGGATGGCCAACAAGAAGTTGTTCTGCCTCGCGCTGATCGATATCGATTTCTTCAAGAAGATCAACGATACTCACGGCCATCCTGCAGGCGACGCTGTGTTGCGAGAAATCGCCGCTCAACTTCGCAGCTTCGCAGCCGATCGATTTGAAGTTGCGCGTTATGGCGGTGAAGAATTCGCGATCCTGCTCAATCTGCCCATCGAGGCTGCGTCTAAATCCATCGATCAACTGCGAGAGACAATTCAGTCGAAAGACATTCAAGCGGAAGGTAAGTCGATTCGCGTTACGATCTCGTGTGGAGTTTCTCACATCCTGCCGGACGAGCGTGTCGGCAAGCTTGTCAGGCGATCCGACGAAGCGCTCTACGCTGCGAAACTCGGAGGACGAAACCGAGTCTATTTTCATGACGGGAAATTGTGCCGTCCGTTCGGAAATCCCGGCCCCGCCGCCGTGGTACCGGTTCAGCCGACGTCGGAATCGGATGCTGGTGACAAAAGTAACGGTAATGCCCTTGTGTCACGCCAAGAGCGTTTGCAGCAGCGTCTTGAGAAGCTGATTGATAAGTCTTAGGCTTTGTTCCTAAAGTTCGAATTGGAGGAAACTACGTTTGCCAGAACGTGGAAATCCCTTCGAAGAACCACGCTCTCGCGAGCATAGCTACCTGTTTAGAAGCAAAGCCTAGTTCGTTGGCCTTCCTGAGCTTTCGATCGCAAAACCACGATCTAATGCATCGAGTTGGTAGCGTAGGCTGGGCTGTCAAAAGTTTCGTATCGCGTCGGTTTTCGTTTTGCGCAAATCTTCATCCCGAAGGGATACAAAGATATTAGCCGGTGGTTGAGCGAAGCGATACCATGGTTGAGCGAAGCGATACCACCGGAAACAATGCGCGAAGGGGTTTCCGATCCTGAAAGGATCGAACCATCTTCGACCCTTCCAGGGTCGTTTGCTCGTCTTTGAGTATCCGGGGGTGCGTTGCTTTGCGGCGACCCCCGGCTAATATCTTGGTATCCCTTCAGGATGAAATGCGGAAGAATTGCAATGGGACCACGAGCAGCAAATTCTTCAGGTCAACCCCGAACTCTTGACAGCCCAGGTTTAGGACCATCGAATTGCGGAAGCTTTGGCACGCTGGTTGCTTTCTTAAGCGTTCGAAATGAAATCATGGCTGTCAATGTGACAGAACATGAAGATCGTGAGTCAAACGGTTTTATGATTCCTTTTGGAGGTATTTAGAGATGACACGTTTCCAATTCCCAGTTCGAAATTTGCCGCTCCCCATCCAGGAACTTGCGACTGAGATGGAACACATTGTCGATCGGATGTTTCCTAAGCCAACCTGTAACGATAGTGGCGTCGACACCGGTGTGCTCGCGTACTCGCCGTCGATGGATGTATCGGAAAACGAAACACAATATATTGTTTCGCTCGATTTGCCAGGCGTTCAGATCGGTGATGTGAAAATCGAAGTCCATGAAGATCGGCTTTTGATTTCCGGTACGCGAGCGGCCGCCGTTCGTCCTGAAGGGACTCAATTTCATCGCGAAGAACGCAGCTTTGGCTCCTTCCGAAGAACCTTGGTCTTGCCTAAGAACGTAGATACTGACAAGGTCGAAGCTCGATACGATGCCGGTGTTCTCGAAGTCATCGTGCCGAAGATTGCGAAAGCCCAGCCTCGAACTATCGAAATTCGAACGGCAACCGCCTAAGCATCGACCGAGAAAGAACCGAACCCATTTGTTGAACCGCGCCGGGCGTTGCCCGCGCGGCTAAACGAAGATCAAGAATCTAAACGCGAGTTGCGTTCGAGC
>JANPLJ010001006.1:0-2265 GCA_031426475.1 Pirellulaceae bacterium
GGTCGCCAAGCCGACAATCCTTCGCACGTTGTATCTGAAAGTCAAACAAGAGAAGATTAGCTACCAAAACCGCGCCGAAAACTGCCCCAGAGATGTGTGGTATAAAAAGGCGTCGCACTCCCGTTTGCATTTGCCTGTCAATGGGTAAGATGTTCATTGCGATTAGCGGAGCCTGCGAGATGGTGCGTTGCTGGGCCGGAGCTTGGGAACAAGTTCCTCGAAGTTTGTCAAATTGAATATAGCGGCTAAAGCCTTTACTCCAACTCAAAGTAACGCTGTCCAAATAAAAAGGTTTTTCATTGATTCGACCCTGCAATCGGAATTACTTTTTGTCCTGGGCGAAGCAGTTGCACGCCTTCAGTCACGACGACGTCGCCTGCCGCGAGGCCGCTGCTGACCAAAAAGATGCCAGAAGCGAAACGGTCGATCGTCACTTTTCGTTCGCTTGCCGTACGTGTCGATGGATCAACGATCCACACGGTCGCTTGATCGCCTTGCCTCGATAAGGCCGTCCATGGTAGTAGTGCCACGTCAGTTGACTGGAATTTTGCAACGCCCGTCACCGGTGCTCCGAGTGTCATTTGTGGAGGCGGTGACTCGATCGCGACTTTGACTCGGACCGTCCCGTTGATCGGATCGATCGAGGGCGCTATCTCTCTTACGATTCCGATCGTCTTAATCGATGGATTCGATACGAGCGCGATGTCGACCTGATCGTCCACAGGCCTTTCCGAAACATGCGTTTGGAATGCGTCGAACACAGCCTCGCGTTCGCCGTCGTAGGCCAGTGTGAAAACGGTCTGCGCCGCGTTGACAACTTGTCCAGCCTCGGACATACGCGCCACGACCGTTCCGGCCTTATTCGCTCTGATCTCGGTATAGGTGAGTTGTTCTTCAGCAGCAAGTATCGTCGACTTGCCAATTTCGACCGATCCTTGGGCGGTTAGAAAGGCTGCATTGGCTTCGTCAAATTCTTCTTGAGAAGCAGACTGCGTTGCCAACAATCGCTCAACGCGTTTTACATTCGACGAGGCTTGTTGCAACGAAGCTTCGGCGGATCGCAGCGATGCTTTCGCAGATGCGATGTCAGCCATTTGGACTTGAGTATCCAACGTCGCCATGATGTCGCCAACCGCAACATGATCCCCGACGTCAACTTTTCTGCTTGCGATTCGACCGCTGATGCGGAACGCCAAATCGCTTTGATAGCGGGCACGAAACTCGCCCGTCAACGATGCCAAGCGGGGCTGCGAGACAATCGCAACCACCTGTGTTCGAACACTCAGCGATCTGTCGGATGCTGGCGCCGCTTTCTTCCCACACCCCGAAGCCAGCGCAAGGCCCATCAGAATGAACGACGTAACAAAAGTCCGTCCAGTCTCCAACGCGCGGCGTGATGAGCCATTTGGCGGTGGATGTTGTCCGAAAAATCCGTCCCTCATCGCGATCCTTACGTGTTATTTGATTCGTTACATTTCTATGCACCTTGCAATCTATGCGATGCGATGGGTATGTTCAATGCAAGCCTCCTCTCGAACTCGAGCTAAACCACTCGCTGGCGCGTCGTGTTAGACCAGCACAGGAGCCAGAATCGCTGAAAAAATTCGATAACGGCGATTCCAGAACCGACGATGCGCGAAAAGTCTTGAAAATCAGCTTATTGATGCGTGTTATACTTTCCTTAGGATAAAACGATCGTTTTTCGACCATGATCAAAGCAATCGCCTTCTATTTGTCGAACTCGATCAATGGCTTTGGATGGTCGACTTTACCGAGTTCGCGTGAACCTGGAGCAGGCCCATCGAGGCCGAGGTCGCCTTTCATGGATTCGATCAGCGATTGCAACTGGGAAACAACTCCAGGATGTTCGGCGATAACGTTCTTCGATTCCCCGATGTCTGTCTTAAGATTGTAAAGTTGTGGTGTGCTCTCTTTCTTTTTATCTCCTTTGATAGAGGAAGCGATGTGCAGTTTCCAATCACCATGTCGCACAGCTTGAAGGGTGAGTCCCGAGTAGAAAAAGAAAGTTTCGTGAGCGGGCTTTCCTATCGATGCAGCAGAAAGATGCGGCCAGATGTTCGCTCCATCAAGTTTCCGATCGGTTGGGGTTTTTCCGCCAGCGAGCGCCGCAAAGGTCGGTAGGATATCGAACATCCCAGCGATCGCGTCGGACTTGGTATCGCCCGGAATTTGACCGGGCCACCAAGCGATCGTTGGAACTCGCATGCCGCCTTCCCAGGTACTCCCTTTGTTTCCCCGAAGCGG